>CALHAO010000340.1 GCA_937931765.1 uncultured Thiotrichaceae bacterium | reverse complement strand
ATTGTTGCAGAAAATCTGGCACGAGCCTTATATGCCGGAAATGCTTAATTCTCTACCTTTGTTGGGTGAGGACGGCACGTTGGCAAGACGGTTTCGTAAAACTGAGCAGGCAGGGCGTAGTCGTTTGAAAACGGGTACATTAAATCGGGTAACAGCGATTGCCGGTTATATGCTGACACGCAGTGGTAAGCGTATGGTGATTGTGGTGCAGCACAATGGCAGGCGTGCGGGTAGTGCCGGGCGTGGTTTGCAGAATGAATTGTTGGAATGGGTGTTCGAGCAGTGAGCTTTTTATGAATCCAGCTATGAATCCAGTTATTAGGTGCTGGCGTAATCAAAATGTGGGTATAAACAGGATTATACATGAGCGATAAAACGGATAAGTCCAGCGTTTTTTTTCTGCTGGTAGCAGCGTTTATGCTGGGTGGAGGAGAACTTTATGCAGCAGAAGATGATAAAGAAGAACCGCTGGTCAATCTGACTGAATCTCCGATTGATGTCGAAGTTAGTGGAGCGCCCGAGGCGCTGGCCGATAATGTAAAAGCCTATTTGCCGTCGTTGCGTCAGCTTAAATGTGATTCTACCGAAGAGCGGGTGCAGCGTTTTATTGAATCCTCTGATGAAAAGTTGATCGAGGGTGCTGAGGCGATGGGGTATTTTGCTGCTAAGTTTCAGATGACCTCCGCACGCAAGGGTGGTTGCTGGCAATTAAATATTGCTGTGGAACCTGGGCTTCCGGTACGTATCCGGGAACAAAATATAAATCTTGACGGCGATGGTAAAGCGCTGGAAGCCTTTGTTGAGTTAATGGCTGATCCGCCCTACGAGAAGGGTGATATTTTTGTTAATAGCGGGTATGAGGATTTCAAAACGAAATTAGGCCGGACTGCTAATCGCTTAGGATTTTTTGATGCTGAATTTATCAAACGCCGGGTACTGGTTAATATTGATAATCGTACCGCTGATATTGAGTTATCGTTCAAGACAGGTAAGCGCTATCAGTTTGGTGAAGTGACAGTCGAGCAGGATGTACTTGATCCGCGTTTTATCGAGCGTTATATCCGTGTGGAAAAAGGTCAGACTTATGATTCTGATGTATTGCTGGCTCAGCGGCGTGTGTTGGAAAGTAGTGGCTATTACAAGGATATACAGGTCAGTACCCGTTTTAATGAAGCGGAGAATCAGCAGGTTCCGGTTGAAATAACTACGTTACGCCGGGATCGTTACACCTACAGCGCAACGGTTGGTTATGCCACCGATACCAATATCCGTATTGAAACTGGGATGGAGGCACATTGGGTAAACCGGCGCGGGCATAAGATGGAAGGCAAATTGCTATTGTCAGAAAAAGACCCGGCTATCGGAGCCGTTTATACAGTGCCATTGTGGGACCCTGAAAATGAATATGCCAGTTTTGCTGTCGACTGGAGCATGAGTGACAATGATGATATCAAGGGTGAGAAGCTGGAGTTTGAGTTGAACTATAACCGGCTTAATGACAGTGGCTGGAAACAGACTGCTTTCGTCACTTTTCTGGATGAGACAACTCAGGTGGATGGCGAGCCTGAGGTTCGCAGTCAGCTGACTCTGCTGGGTGCGCGGGTGAGTAAAACCGAGCGTGATGATGCTTTGTTTCCAACCGAGGGTTGGCGGGTGAGAGCTGAAGTGCAGGGTGCGCATGATAGTATTTTGAGTGACCTGACCCTGCTGCAAGCCAGTCTGGATGGGAAATATTTGTATACTTTTGAGCATGAAGGCAAGGCGATAGTGCGCGGAGAATTCGGTACTTCGATGATTGATGAATTTAGCAGTTTGCCAAAGTCGTTACGGTTCTTTACGGGTGGGCAAAACTCGGTGCGCGGCCATGGTTTTGAAACCATTGGTGATAAAGATGCCGAAGGTAATGTTGTTGGTGGCAAGCACAAGTTAGTGCTCAGTACTGAGTATGAGTACCCGATCACTGAAAGTATCAGTCTGGCTGCTTTTGTTGATGCCGGGTCTTCATTTGATGAATGGAACGATTTTGGTTTCAGTACCGGTTACGGCATGGGCGCTCGCTACAAATCGCCTTTGGGGCCAATCAGGTTGGATCTGGCAGTGCCGGACGATGATCCCAGTGACGTGCATTTTTATTTCAGTCTTGGGCCGGATTTATAGTCAATGGCTTGTCATATCTAGGATGGTCGGGTGAAGAACCTTTTAAAATATTCTGTAGTTCATCCGTTGCTGGTGTTGTTGCTGGTGACGTTGTTACTGATCAGTGGTTTTGCGTTGTTGTCGTTAACTCAGACGGGCACTGGTATTCTGGTGCAGCTGGCTGAGCGTGCTTTGCCTTCTTTGAATCTGGAAGGTGTCAGGGGTACGCTGGTGAGTCAGGTCGAAGCCGATAGCCTGGTGTGGGAAAAAGACGGTATCCGGGTTGATGCCCGGCAGGCCGTTTTTGAACCAGAGATTGAGCTTAGTATTCCTCTCCGATTTGTCGTAAAACAGCTGACTGCCAAGCGCTTGGTGATTGACTTACCGCCCTCTGCAGATGAGTCTTATGAGCCGTTTACTTTGCCTGATCTGCGCTTGCCGGTGGATGCGGGGCTGGATAATGTTGCACTGGATGAGTTGATCATTAATCAGGGCGGCACGGTGATTAAAATCAGGGATGTGATGCTGGGTGCTTATACGCAATCAGATACGCTGTACCTGAAAAATCTTGATGGCAGTCTGGTCGGTAAACTGGAAACTGTACTCATACAGGCGACCGGGGAAATGGGCCTAAGCCAGCCTCAGCCGTTGCAATTAAGCGTCAACATTAATTCTGACAGTGATGTGCTGGGGGCGGGACAGTTGGCGCTAGAGGCTAACGGTGAGTTGCAGAATTACCAGGCAGAACTGAAGGGTAGCTGGAAGTATGCTGAGTATCCGCCATATCAGATTGATGCTCGTGGTGCCGGTAACTTTGAGGGTATGTTGCTGGATCAGGTGAATCTGAAGGGTGATGCTGGAAATGTGGCGTTGCAGGGGAAGTTGCAGTGGTCACCGCACATAGAGTGGGATATGCAGGCATCTGCTGAAGGTATCAAGCCTGAATATTTCAGTTCTGATCTTGACGGTAATGTGGATTTGACAATGGCCAGTGCGGGCAATCTGGCAGGTGATCCGTCTGCCAGTCTAAAAGTCAGTCAGTTGGAGGGCAAGCTACGTGATTTCCCGTTAAAAGCCACGTTGGATGCTGAGTTAGCCGGTAAAGATATTCTGCTGCATGATCTGGATGCACGGGTGGGGGATAATCAGCTTAGCGCCAGTGGCCGGGCAGATGAGCAGCTAAGTATAGACTGGAAAGTAGATGCGCCGACTTTGAGTCAGTTTCA
>CALHAO010000339.1 GCA_937931765.1 uncultured Thiotrichaceae bacterium | reverse complement strand
TGCCAGAACAGAAGAGCTGGATAGTGTTAATAATATTTCCGGCTTGATCAACGATTTTGGTTTTTCCGGCCAGACTTTTGTCAAACAGCTACCTTATCTGAACAAACAGGCGTCCTGTGAGCTAATCAACAACACCTTGGCTAATTACTCACAAAGTAATGAGGTGCGGCCAGACCCCAATGAATTATATGATCTGGTGCGGGGTAACCCCCTGTTCCTTATCGAATCAGTCAATCACCTGATACATAAGGGAGGGCCGGGAGCCAGCGATAAACCGAATAGCCCCGGAACGGCACCAAAAATATACACTATGCTGCAAAGGCGCATTGAGTTGCTGGAAGAAAACTCAAGGCAGTTGCTGCTCCATGCATCGGTGATACAACGGCAGTTTTCTCTACCTCTGATTCAGGCGCTCACCCGGTTTACCGATAGTCAGCTAATGGATGCCCTGGATGCTCTTTGGGAGAGAGACATGCTTAGGGAGGTTGATCGTGGTGACTATGATTTCAGGCATGACAGCTTGCGGGAAGCCTGTTATGCAACGCTGACTAAACCCAGAAGGCGCATTATGCATGGTCAGGTTGCCAAGGCTTTAGAAACACTGAACCCGGAACAAACGGAGAATTTAGCTGGAGAAATCGCTACCCATTATGAAAAATCCGGTAACACACAAACTGCGTTGAGTTGGTTTGAACGCGCACTGGTTCATACGAAAGCGACGCTGGCTGCTGATAGAGCCATTGCCTATGGCGAACGTAGCCTGCAATTGATGGATCTGAGCGCGCCTGTTGCCGAACGGGCAGATCAACAGATGAAGATACTATCCGCTGTGTCTTATGCCTATTCGTTAAAAGAGGGTAATGGCGGTAAAAACACGTTAAGGACATGCCGGAAAATGGAGGCACTTTTACCTTTCGTTACAGACCCTCAGACGCGCTTGATAACCGTCTTCAGGCTGAGAGTAGCAGCCACCTTTTCTTATCAAACCTACCGCGCCTTGCGCCTGGCAGAGTTTCAACTGTCTGCTGCCAATGACACCAGTGACGTTGACAATATCATTGCGGCTTATAGATCCCGTGGCTTTGTGCTGTACCTGTTAGGCAGGTTTTCCGAGGCGTTAAGCTGTCTGGACGATGGGTTTAACATCGCACGCAGCGCCGAGACACAAGGTAAACTGGATCGACACCGGCCCACGTGGTCATTGGTGATGTTGAGTAGAATACGCATACAGCTACTCTACTTGACCGGACGCTTTGAGGATGCACTGTCCGCTCTCCAAACGGGCTATGATCATGCTCATTGTATTGGCGCTCCGCAATTCCGGGCAATGGTTTATATGTGGGTGGCAAAAAATAACTTCATCCGGGATCGCCACGTTGATGCTGAAAAAGTCGGGAAAGCCATCATCAGTATGGGGCAGCAAGAACAACTGATCGAGGTCGAGAATCTGGGCAAGTTTTTCGGTGACTGGGCCGAATGGAAAAGCGGTAATACAGAAACGGCGATAGCTGAGTTAAAACAGACCATCAAAATGAATCAGCCCTTTGCAAATCTCTTGCTGCCACAGTGGTATCACACTCTGGCAGAAATGCAGTATTCAGCAAAACAATTCGATCAAGCCTTGCAAAGCAATTCAAAAGCCATTCAGGCTACAAGGCACAATAGGGTATTCAACCGTAAGGCGGACATCTACCGGCTGTGTGGCAATATTCTGGCCGCGAAAAAAGCTACTCCGATGGAAGTGATACGTTTATATGATTTATCCGTTAGCATTTCGTTGAAGCAGTCGGCGTTAATGTACACGATCCCCGCGCTGATCGATAAAATTGCTTTTCTGCGCGAACAGCGGCTTGCGGTCGATGCCGATATTCAGCGGCTGCGGCAAATCGTTAGCAGGGTGCAAAGCTCGGATGATTTTGCACCACTAGTTGTTGCACAGAGTTTGTTAGATGAGTTTCAATCTCTTTGAGTGAGGCGGGCGGTTAATTCACCGAGGTTTCGGCAACCCAGCTGAATCATATTATTTTTCAAATCTTCGCCCAGGATTTCAATCGCGTGTGTACCACCCGCATCGCCAAGCGCAGCCACGCCATACATAAAGGGCCGCCCCAGTAATACAAAATCAGCACCCAAGGCCAGCGCTCGGATAATATCCAGGCCGGTGCGCACACCACTGTCATATAACACGCTGATCTGATCGCCCACCGCCGCTTTGATTTCTGGTAATGAATGTAAAGCAGCGGGCGCACCATCAAATTGCCGCCCGCCATGATTAGATACAATCACACCATCGAGTCCGGCGGCTACAGCTTGTTGTGCTTGATTCGCATCCAGAATACCTTTCAGTAAAATCGGGCCATCCCACTCATCCCGCACCGTTTTCAGGTAGTCCCAATCCAGTGAGCCACCGAGGGCTTTGCCCATGTAAGCGTTCATATGCTGCATATCTTTGCCATCGATATATTTCTCCAACCCACGGAAGGCAGGCTGGCCATAGCGCAGAGTCGCCAACGTCCATTGTGGGCGTAGGGCGGCATGGAAGAGGGTGCGTAAACCTATTTTGGGCGGCACAGTAACACCTGCTCGTGTTTGGCGTTCACGGCGACTGCCAACGGGCACATCGGCTGTGACCATGAGTGTGGTAAAACCGGAATCTTTGGCGCATTTTAACAAATCCTGGCGTAATTCTGTCAGGCGCGGTGGGTAGAGTTGAAACCAACCCATGCCATTGGTTAATGGCCCGATAGTTTCCGGTGCTTCGGTAGCTACTGTGCTGAGGCCGTAAGGAATTTGATGCTGTGCTGCTGCCCTCGCCAGAATTTTCTCTGCACCCGGCCACATCAAACCGGTCAACCCGATAGGAGCAACACCGAATGGCAGGGCGTAACCCACACCGAATAACGAGGTGCTGGTATCCGGTTCGAATGCACCTTGCATAAATTGTGGGGTTAACAGAATGTCGGAAAAGGCGGCACGGTTACGCAGCATACAATCTTCTATACCGGTTCCGCTGTCTAAGTATTCCCAGGCAAAATGCGGAATACGGCGTTTTGCCTTGCGTGCCAGATCGGCAATGGCAGGGTATTTTGTGTGAAGATTTTGGTTCATTGTTTTCCGGTCTTAGCTTAGTTTTCTGTTAGGGTACTATATCTTGTTACGTGGATTATAAAATGAAACATCAAACGCTTTTAGGGCAGGCTGCAATACCAAGCGGTGATCGGGTATTGAAGCTGTATCAAGGCAAGGATGACTGCACCATCGTCATCTCTGGCCGAGGTGAGCTAATGTCTACGCGCAAACATGCCTCTGAAGATGCCTTAGGCACATTACCCTGCCAGCTGCTTAAACAAGTTGAAACAGCCAGCGTTTTAATTGGTGGTTTGGGTATGGGTTTTACGCTGGCGGCAGCGTTAGCAGCGACCGGCTCAAAGTCACGTGTGGTCGTCGCTGAATTAGTGCCTGAGGTGGTCGAATGGAACAAAGGCCCATTGGGTAGTTATTCAGGTCACCCGCTAAGCGATGCCCGCACAACCGTCTATCACGGTGATGTCAGTGACCTGCTGCGTGGAGCAAAACAACGCTACGATGTTATTGCGCTGGATGTTGATAATGGCCCCGAGGCGCTGAGTTCGAGTGGTAATAACTGGCTGTATTCGCCTGAGGGTATCGGTTGCGCACGCAAATGCCTTAACCCAAATGGTGTGCTTGCTTATTGGTCTGCAACTCCTGATCCGCGTTTTGCCAAGCGGCTGCGTGACTGTGGATTACGAGTGTCAGAAAAGTCTGTTTTTGCGCATGGTAATAAGGGCACTAAGCATACTATCTGGCTTGCTACTGTTTAGAGCATTGCATTGCTTAAATAGTCACAGCGGTCATCCACTGATCAGGTGTGCCACGTTGATCACGTAACTTACCCGGCTTAGCGCCCTCTCTATCAGGCATTTCCGGCGCGAGAAAGATCGAACCGAGCAAACGTTCTTGCTCTGGAATCTGACAGATGTCAAAACAGGCTTTCTCTCTCAACACACCACCACTTGACCAATAACTATCAATATTGCGCGCAGTTGCTGCCAGTAACAGGTTTTGGGTAGCTGCCGCCGTTGCTGCGATATGCTCGGGGTTTTTTAACGCAGCTCTTGCTACTTCTTGTTCATTGCTACCCTCAAGCTCTGGCAGCCAGGTGACCAACACCAATGCACCATAGGCTGAAATCATTCGCAGAATGCCCGAAGTCTTACTCAGATTGGTTTCAGGATGCTCAAGCAAAGCATCAATCAGGCGCAGACAGTTCTGTTGATCCAGCGCATAAAAACGCCACGGTACCGGCGAATTCAT
>CALHAO010000338.1 GCA_937931765.1 uncultured Thiotrichaceae bacterium | reverse complement strand
GACAAATCGCCAGCAATAATAGAGTTCACCACCCGGAACAGATAAGACAGGAAATAACCGGCGGCAAAGGGCAGAAATATGCTTAACAGCAGTGCTTTGGAATAACGTTCAGGCGGAGAAGTCGACATAAAACAGGTCACTGCATTTTCAGGAAAACAGGCATTATGCGCGGGATAGGTGTGACAATATAAGCATATTTTGCACATTTACCCATTAAATACCCGAACTTCATTGACTTAATCACTGCTGACGCCTAAATCAAAGGGAGAACTTATCTCAGAGGGAGAAAAATATGAGCGAATCAGACTGGCACCCGAAGGGCTTTCAAGCCTATATTGATAGTAATTACGACTATAATGATGCCGAATTATTGGCACAATTATGGAATATTCCAGTAGGCGAAGCTAAACAGGTTATTGGTCACAAAATCCTGCACAACATCGAAGATCTGCTACCCAGCAAAGTGGCTCCGGATAACAAAGTGGACGAGCCTAAAGTTGACTGGGACAGCAAAGCACTGGATGCCTTTTTCAATAGTCATTTCACCTATGATGATGCGGAGCGTTTATCACAACTGTGGAACCAGCCTGATGCTTACGCAGGTAAGAAATTAATTGGGGCCAAAATTCTCAGTGGTAATTCAAAGTTAATTGATCAATTACTCAAAGGCCCGATAGTCGATGAGAATGAGAAGTGGCTGGATGCCTTTTTCAATAGCAGCTACACCTATGACGATGCTGATTTACTGTCACAATTATGGGGGCTGGGTTCTGCTTTTGAAGGTAAGAAGCTGATCGGCGCTAAACTGGTCAATGGCCTGGAAAATATCTTGCCCGATAAAATACGGCGTGGCGGCGGTAGTAAAGTCAATCCTGATGACAAGGCTTATGATGCTTTCTTCAATAGTGAATATACCTATGATGACGCGGATTTATTATCGCAGCTATGGAATATTTCATTAGGTGAGGCTAAGAAAACCATCGGTACTAAGGTCATCGCGGGTATTGATCAGCTGCTGCCTATGGACGTACGTCGCCCCAGAGGATGAGTGCAACAGCGCCTGACAAAACTGTTGAAAATCCTGAAACCGTTGGCATTGAAGTGGAGCTGCTGGCTCCGCTCAATGGCAGCCGCAAGCAATTGGCCGGATACATTGCCGAACGCATTAACGGTACGGTTGAGCCGTTTTTCCACTTGGATTCCGAACCCAGCAAGGTGCAAGGTAAGCCCATTTTTTATCACCTGACCCAAGCTTTCAAGGTGCTGGATCAACGGGGCAACTGGCTGGTTAGCTGTGTGGATGACATCACTTTACAACGTGATCTGGATAAGACCGTTGCACCCAAAACTGGCTGGTATCGTATTGTCAGTGATGACGTGCGCCTGCTGCGCTTATTGCTGCGTCATACGGCTGCTGATGTTGGCATTGAGGAAAGTTTGGTTGCATTAGGTGAACTGTTTGGTACGAAACCGGAAGAAACTACAAGGGGCGTGTATCGTCTGTTGGATGAAAGTACCACCTCACTGGCATTAGCTGCACCGCTACCCGGAGAGCGGGAACGTGCTTGTGAGTTAGTTACCGCCCCACTGCCAGCGAATGACCGCACTACCCTGCCCTTGCTGCTGGATTGCGCACGGGAATTGGGTTTTACGCTGCCGAATGAAGGTGCTACCCATCTGCATTTTGATGCTACTCCCTTTTGCTCTGCGGTGACCTTGTCCGATACTATGTTATTACTGCATGCTCAGCGTGAAGAACTGCGGGAGTCGCTACACACTAACCCTTATTGTCGGCGGCTGGGTGCGTGGTCAGATGAGTTGATGCAGTTGGTGAGTTCGGATGAATTTAGACAGCTGGATTGGCAGGAAGCGCAGCAGCAATTAGTACGCTTAAAACCCAGTAAGTACTGTGATGTGAATATCCGGAATATTGCATTTGGTACCAAACAAAAGCATACGTTGGAGGTGCGGACGCTGCCTGCTACGCTGGATTCTAGCGAGATTTTTGCGGCGATGGATCGGTTGCAACGGTTGTTTATGTCGGTACGATTAGAACGGGACAGCCCGTCGTAACTCGCCTTCCGAGCAGCGTAAACTCGTTACACTCAAACATACTTGCCCTGCAGTCGAGCCACGACGGTCTATCCCTTTGTGCCGTTGTGCTTGAGACTCCGTTCAGCTCTCAGGCAACCCACTGAACCGCACCCTGAGCGGAGTCGAAGGGCAGCAAAGATGCTCCAATTAACTTTTACGGCACCTTTTAAGCAAGAGCACTGGCTTAGTTAATCCGGAACTGAAACTTTACTCCAGACAGATTGGTTAGCAGTCTTATTTTCGGCCTTTTCTTCCATAACCGACTTAACCTGTGACTCAGGAATCGCCTCTTCCCACTGCTTTTCCTCTTCATCATCTGGACGCAACTTAACCTGCAACCCCTGAAGGAAATTACGTAGCACCTGATCCTTACATTTACGGAAATGTTTGTGATCCGGCTTTCTGAAAAAAGCACTCAATTCATGTTTGCTTATCGTTAACCCGCCTTGCCCAATCATTTGCAGCATATCAACACTGTC
>CALHAO010000337.1 GCA_937931765.1 uncultured Thiotrichaceae bacterium | reverse complement strand
TGTGGTGGATGCCTGCCAAGCTATTGGTAGTGAGCAATTGGCGGTGGTTTATGGTCATGGTGGTGAGCAGGTGTGTGATGCTATCCAAGGCGAAAATATCCACTGGGCATTACAGGCCGAACAAAAAGGTACGGGTCATGCAGTTGCTCAGGCGATTGAGCTGGCGAGTGATGAGGATGTTGTGCTGGTGGCCTATGGCGATGTGCCATTGATCCGGCCTGCTACTTTGCAGCAGTTGGCTGAAGGTGTTCAGCGTGCTGACCTGACAGTATTGACGACCCGGCTGGATAATCCTTTTGGCTACGGTCGGATTGTGCGCAATACTGCGAGTGCGGTGCAGGCCATTGTTGAGCAAAAGGACGCTGATGAAACGGCTCAGGCTATTCAGGAGGTCAATACGGGCTTTATTGCCGCTCGTGGTGTGGATCTGAAACGTTGGCTGAAACAGGTGACACCAGACAATGCACAAGGTGAATATTATCTGACAGATTGTATTGCTTTGGCGGTGGCGGAAGGTAAATCGGTCAATACGGTGATATGCCCTGATCCGCTGGAAGTGGAGGGCGCGAATAACCGTGTGCAACTGGCGCGTCTTGAGCGTGAGGCGCAGCGCCGCCAAGTGGAAACATTGATGCTGGAAGGTGTAGGTGTTGCTGACCCGGCGCGGCTGGATATTCGTGGCAACGTTACGGCGGGACAGGATGTGTTCATTGATATTAATGTGCTGTTGTTGGGTAAAGTGACCTTGGGCAGTGAGGTGATTATTGAGCCGAATTGTGTGCTGAATAATGTCAGTATTGGTGATGGCTCGCATATTAAAGCCAATACGCATATCGAAGATGCGGTGATTGCTGCTGATTGTGATATTGGCCCGTTTGCACGTATTCGCCCCGGTACTCAGCTTGCGGATGGCGCAAAAATTGGTAATTTTGTCGAAACTAAGAAGGCAATTATCGGCAAAGGCAGTAAAGTTAATCACCTGAGTTATGTCGGTGATACCGAGATGGGCGAAGACGTTAATATCGGTGCGGGTACCATCACTTGTAATTATGACGGTGCAAATAAATTTAAAACTACCATTGGTGATCGGGTATTTGTGGGTTCCGGCACTCAGTTAGTCGCGCCGGTCACGCTGGGTGATGGTGCAAATATTGGCGCAGGGTCTACAATCAGCAAGGCTGCCCCGGCGGGTCAATTGACATTGTCACGGGCTAAGCAGTTAACCATCAAAGGCTGGAAGCGTCCGGTTAAGGAGAAAAAGTAATGTGTGGAATTGTTGGTGCTGTTGCGCAGCGTCCGGTGACAGAGATTTTGTTGGAAGGACTACGCAGACTGGAATACCGTGGTTATGACTCTGCCGGTGTGGCGCTGATTGATCAGGGTAATCGTCTACGCCGGGTAAGAGCTTTGGGTAAAGTGGCTGAATTGGCCAGCAGGCTGACACTGGAGCCTTTGGATGGCAAGGTGGGTATTGCACATACTCGCTGGGCGACGCATGGTAAACCCGCTGAGGCTAATGCCCACCCACATTTCAGTGGTGAGTGGATTGGCGTGGTGCATAATGGTGTTATTGAGAATCATGAATCTGTACATGCACGTCTTGATGAGATGGGCTATGTGTTTGAATCTGAAACAGATACTGAGGCAGTCGCACATCTGATTGATTTCTGTATGAAGCGTGAAGGTGACTTGCTGAAGGCCGTTATGGTCGCCCGGAAAGAATTAGAAGGTGCTTATGCGCTGGCTGTAGTTGCGCCGGATGAGCCGAACACACTGATTGTTGCTCGCCAAGGTAGCCCGTTGGTGATTGGTGTTGGGTTGGGTGAGCATTTTATTGCTTCTGATATACAGGCCTTGTTACCAGTGACTAATCGCTTTATTCATCTTGAAAATGGTGATGTTGCAAAGATCAGCACGCATCAGGTAGAAATATTTGATGAGTCAGGCCAATCGGTTAAGCGTCCTGTTGTGGAATCGAAATCTGGCGATAACAGTGTTGATCTGGGTGAATATCGTCATTATATGATGAAGGAAATCTTTGAGCAGCCGGTGGCTATCAGCAACACGCTGGAAGGTCGTTTGACCAGCGAACAGATTCTAACCTGTGTGAGTGGAGCGAATGCTGCTGAGTTGCTGAAACAGGTGAAAGAGATACAGTTTATTGCCTGTGGTACCAGTTATCACACCGGGATGATCGGTAAGCATTGGATTGAATCTTTGACGGATATTCCTTGTAACGTTGAAGTGGCCAGTGAATACCGCTATCGCCGTCATCCGCGCAGAGAAGGTCTATTGGTGGTGACCATTTCTCAATCCGGAGAAACTGCTGATACCCTGGCTGCGCTGGATAAAGTGAAACAGAGCAATGGTTGTCTGGCTTCATTGACCATTTGTAATGTTGCGGAAAGTTCGCTGGTACGTGAATCTGACCTGTCGCTGATGACCATCGCCGGGCCGGAAATTGGTGTGGCTTCCACAAAAGCTTTCACGACTCAGTTGGTGGCTATGCAGTTGTTAGCGGGCCTGTTGATTCAGTGCAATAGCGGTGATAAAT
>CALHAO010000336.1 GCA_937931765.1 uncultured Thiotrichaceae bacterium | reverse complement strand
CTGCCATGATAGGGGTGTTCCTGGAGTTACTGTGAAAGTCGCAGACTTTCATGCTTGCGAGGTGTAGTCACTACATGTTCGTTGCTGCTACAAAAGACTCACTATTATCTATGGGTCAGGGGTGGTAGACAACCGGTGATTCACTGCTTGTTGAGTAATTTAGTCGAAAATAAGCGGAAAATTGCTGTGATGTGGCGATTTAGCGGGGAGTGTCAGAGCTGCTTAGTACCGTGCCACTGAACAAGTGGCACGAATTAATTAGGGAAATTAGCTGCTTACGGTGTTTTTACAATCGCATTGGATGCATAAATATCGCCTGGGTTTTGCTGGCGCATCTGACTCAATGTCGCATCCGCATCTGTTTTGTTGGTGTAGTAACCGATTTGTACCCGATGCAAAGTGCGGCCATTAACCATTAACGGACTAACAAAAGCGTTATAACCTTGCCCAGCAAAGGTATTTTTGATGTTATTTGCTTTTGACTGGCTTGAGCTGGCGGTTAATTGCACGACATATTGCTGCTGAGGAAGCGGGTTCGGGTTAGCAATAGGTGGCATCGGGTTAGGGTTCGGATTAGTAATAGGCGGGTTTGGGTTGCCGGTTACTGGTGGTGTATAAGGTGCGTTGTTATGTGGTGCCATCGGTGCGCAGGCACTGAGGGTGGCTACGGTAGCTGCGAGGAGGGTAAAACGAGTGATAGTTGTATTCATTGTTAATATCCTTTATTTAGTTATTTTATCTATTTGCCCAATAGGTATTATTTATTGACTTGCCTGGTTCTCAGAGGTTCAGTCGCTGGATGACAAAAATGATAAGCGGCGCTTAATTAATGTTCTTTCTGAATAATATCGACCAGATAAGGCTTATGTTCACGAATCTCATCCATGCTTAGTCCACTCATTTCATAGGGAAATACCAGCCAGTCATCTGTGCTGTGCAGCGAATAATCCGGGTTCAGTGGGGTTTTATTGAAAGTAGGGCGCTGGTAAAGGGCGGCTATGCGAATATCCTGCGGCATATTGCGCTTCAGGTGTTTGCTCAGACGGTTGATCACTGCTTCTACACTGTGGCCGGTACTGAAAACATCGTCGACAATCAATAATCCATCATCAGCGTTCAGGTTTTCCAACAGGTATTGTGTGCCATGCACGCGGATTTCAGGTTCGGCTGAATCAATACGTTGCAGATAGTGTTCTTGCCCGCGATAAGAGGTACGCAGAGAAATATGGTCAGTGTGCACACCCAGAGTTTGCAGGCATTCCTGAACATAAATGCCAATCGTGCTGCCGCCACGCCACAGGCCAACAATAAAAGTGGGGCGAAAACCACTTTCGAAAATACTGACACCCAGACGAAAGGAGTCCAGGACAAGTTGTTCTTCATCCAGAAACTGTTTTTTCATCATTCTTCCTTGCGTGTTGCGAATCAGATCGACACTATACAATATTTGTTGCGCTACTGTGAAAGTCGCAGACTTTCATGCTCGTTGATAAGTCGGAGTGAAGGGTTTTCTGTATGGATAAAGAGTATTTAACAGCACAAGGTCTATTAGAGGATTCATTCCGCTTGGCAGCGAAGATTTTGGAAGATGATTTTGAGCCGACATTAATGATCGCAGTTTGGCGCGGTGGTGTGCCGATGGGAATTGCGGTACAGGAGTTTCTGGAGTTTCATGGCGTGGCGACGGATCATATTGCTATCCGTACCTCATCTTATAGTGGTATTGATAATCAGCAGCGGCAAGTCAAGGTATTCGGGTTAAATTATTTAATAAAAAATGTTAAACATACAGATCGTTTACTGATTGTTGATGATGTATTTGATACGGGACGGTCACTGGAAGCAATTATTACTGAGCTTAAACGCAAAGCGCGTTTAAATATGCCTGAAGATGTTCGGGTAGCTGTACCTTATTATAAGCCAGAGCGTAATCAGGTGGATTTTGAGCCGGATTACTTTTTGCATAAAACCAGCGCGTGGCTCAAGTACCCGCATTCTCTGGAAGGACTAGGTGCTGAAGAGATTAAAGCACAACGCCCTGAAATTTATAAGATTCTTAGGAAACACCTGCCCGCTTCATAAAAAGGAAAGCCAGACACCTTCGAAACAACGTGAGGAGAGTACGTTTGATTGGAGGAGGAATCAATTTTTCTCAGGTATCTGGCATCCTGTCGCTCATTTTTATAATTATGAGCCGTTTCCCGAAGAAACAAGCCCATTATAATGTTTTATGATTAATGTAAGATGATTTTATAGGTTGTTTGTTTTTTTTATATTCAGGGTTTGATAATCCGCAATGTTGTGTAATCTATGAGTAAAGTAACATGTACTTGTTCATAAAAAATTCATAAAACGAGGTTCCGGATGAAACAATGGTTAATAATTGCAGGTGTGTCGGTTGCACTGGCTGCCTGTGGTGGTGATGACAAACAAGAGGCTAAGGTCTCTGATGCAACAAAAACTGAGGTATTTGCTCAAAAAGAGGTGGTGAAAACACCGGTAACTATTGATGCATCTAAAATGCAGGCGCTGTCTGATAAAGCACGGTCAGCGGTGCAATCACTAGGTGGTACGCTGCAGGGGGCCTTACAAAAAGCCATGAAAAGTGGTGGGCCGGTTGAAGCATTATCGGTGTGTAATACCAGCGCTCCTGAGATTGCCGGGGCAGTATCTGCTGAAAAAAATATGCAGGTTAGCCGGGTGAGTCTTAAAAACCGTAATCCTGAGATGGGTAAGGCTAATGTATGGCAGGTCAAGGTGCTTGAAGAGTTTGAGTCGCGTAAGGCGGGTGGTGAAAAGCCAATGACCTTGTCTTATTCTGAGGTGGTTGAGCATGGCGGGCAGCAGGAATTCCGCTTTATGAAAGCCATTCCGACCGGCAAGTTGTGTCTGACGTGTCATGGAACAACAATCAGCCCTGCTGTGCAGAAAAAGCTGACTGAATTATATCCGCAGGATAAGGCTATCGGTTATAAAGAAGGTGATCTGCGTGGTGCTTTTGTGGTAGTGAAAAGCCTGAATTAACCAGTGCACAGGCTGGTAGCAGTCATCAGCGATGAATTGATAACTGATAGCTTAATAAATTTGACGTTTCTTTCTTCTTTGTGTGTACTTTGTTATATATCTATCATGCATAAAGAGGAACTTCCATGCCACATATTATAGGGCAGGGGCAATGTGCCACCTGTCAGATCCGCCATCTCAGTATATTTGCTGAGCTGGAGGATGTGCTTAATGAGGATATTCGCTCTTTTCACCCGTCAGTCATGGTATTTGATGCGGCTGAAACGGTTTACCGGCAGCAGTCCGTTGCCAATAGTGCATTCACGTTGCGCAAAGGGGTGGTTAAATTAATCAAAATGCTACCCAACGGCCGTTCACAAATTATCCGTCTGTTGCGTAAAGGTGACTTGTTTGGTTTTGATGGTTTTGCCGGAGAAGCTTATAATCATACGGCTATTGCGGTCACTAATAGTGAAGTGTGCCGGTTGCCATTAAATGAATTGATGGCGCTGAAAAAGAAAAACCCCGAAATTGAACAGGCGATGATGATGCGCTGGATTCGGGATCTGCGTGAAGCTGAAGACATGATGCTTGAATTAGGTGCAAAGAAAGCAGGTGAGCGACTGGCCTCTTTCCTGTTCAAATGGTGTGGTGAAAACGGTAGTTGGCAGGAATTGCCTCTGTCGCGTCTTGAAATGGGCGAGTTGCTGGGGCTAACTATTGAAACAGTGAGTCGTTTTCTTTCCGACTGGAAACGTAAGGGTTTGATTAATGAAAGCCGTGGCAGCATGCAAATAGCGGATGCGGATGCATTACGTGAGCTGGTTTGCATGAATGGTAGTTGTTGATTGGCCCTAAGCATATTATCATCTGACCCGTGTTTTCTGACTCTCTCGAATTATACATAACGGCTGCACATGAGTGCCCGTACCTTAGTGGCCGCAAAGCGACTAATTTGTTGGTTGATCCTGGGTATACTATGGATCAGCCCACTTACTCGCGTCTGATCGATAAGGGGTTTCGTCGCAGTGGAAACGATGTTTACCGACCTTGTTGTTATCGTTGCCAGTCATGTGTGTCTACCCGAATTCCCGTTGATGACTTTAAATTTAAGCGTAGCCAGAAACGTAACTGGAAAAATAACAATGACTTAACTGTGCGCATCAATACAGCGGGCTTCAAAGCAGAATATTCTGAGCTGTATTTGCGTTATATCCGCTCGCGTCATGCGGGTGGCGGTATGGATGATGATTCACCAGCCTCATTCGCCCGGTTTATTTTGACAAACTGGTGTGACACCACCTTACTGGAATTCTGGTATAATGATGTCTTGCTGGCAGTTGCTGCTACTGATGTACTCTCGCAGGGATTGTCTTCAGTTTATACATTTTTTGACCCTGATGAAGGTGCAGCGCGAGGATTGGGTACTTACGCCCTTTTATGGCAAATTCATTGGGCGAAGCAGCAAAATCTACCTTATGTTTACCCCGGATATTGGATTGCCGAATCACCAAAGATGAATTACAAGACACGTTTCAGCCCGATCAAAGGTTTTATTGATGATCAATGGGTCGATTTGCCTGAGTTTACCGCTTAGGGTTACTGTGAAAGTCGTAGGCTTTCATGCTTGCAGTGAAATCGTTTCATGTGTTACTGACAAAGCAGCGGGTGAAAAATACACCCGCCGAGTGTTAACTACTTAGCCCGGTCGTTTGGTAGCGACTCTTCTTATGTGAGCCATTATAAGCACGCTAAGTTAACCCGCCTTTAACTTATAGATTATATTTATGACAATCCTAAATAAGAAGCCAAGAGTCGAATGTGGAAACTGTAGCCTGAGTGCGTTCTGCCTGCCACAGGGTTTAACGAAATCAGAGTTGGAACAAGTCGAGCTAGCGATTGAGCGCACGATTAAGTTTTCTAAGAAAGAATACCTGTTCCGGTGCAATGACCCGCAGCGTGCTATTTATGCGGTGAAAAGCGGCGCAGTCAAAGTGTCGGTTTCTACCGCAGAGGGTGGCGAGCAGATTCTGGGGTTCTATTTACCTGGTGATTTACTCGGCTTCGACGCCATGGCCAGAGGTGAGCATATCTGTGATGCACAGGCATTGGATGACACGCTGGTCTGTGAATTGAAGATGGATAATCTCAGTAAGCTATGTGCTGAATTTGAGACACTGAGACAACAGATGATGCGCCAGATGGGACAGGAAATCGAGCGTGATCACAAGTTATTATTAAGCTTAGGCCAAATGCGCACCGAAGAACGCTTGGCTACTTTTTTGGTAGGTATTTCTGAACGTAACAAGTTGCGGGGATTTGCTGTCTGTGAATTTAACCTGCCGATGCCGCGTATTTATCTGGCCAGTTATCTGGGCATGGCGGTCGAAACATTGAGCCGGATGTTTTCACGTCTGCAAGCTGATGGCATTATTAAGGTAAAACAGCGGCTGATTATTATTGAAGACATTGATGCTTTATACAGCTTGGCGCATCGTAATTGCCAGAAAGAAGCTGGCACTGGTGCCGAGACTATCAATTTCGCACCATGAGCTGAATAATGGTGTGGTGTTAGGCTGATTCTGGCTTAGCCCTCATAAATGTTAACTATGGTGTTTACAGTATCTTTTCAGATGCTGTGCTTTTTTTCTGCCACATATCTTCACAGGGTGCATTCCTTCCCCGTTTTATGTACCCTTACTTCCCATTTCGAATAGCCTACAAATACGTTTCAGGAGTTATCGATGGCTGATTATATCTTATGGTTTGAACAGTTGGGAATGGACGATGTTGACGTCGTTGGTGGTAAAAATGCATCCCTTGGCGAAATGATTAGTAACCTGGCCAATATGGGGGTTAGTGTGCCGGGTGGTTTTGCGACTACCACGCATGCCTACCGTGACTTTCTGGATCATGAAGGCCTTCATGGCAGGGTTAATGCACTGCTGGATGAGTTGAACGTTGATGATATTTCAGCATTGACTGAAGCGGGTAAAACTATCCGTGGTTGGTTGATGGATGCGCCACTGCCTGAGCCATTATTGGAAGCTGTACGCGCTGCTTATGACAAGTTAGTGGCTGGTTCCGGTGATACTGCCTCCTTTGCGGTGCGTTCTTCCGCGACAGCCGAAGATTTGCCGGATGCGTCTTTTGCGGGTCAGCAGGAAACTTTCCTGAATGTTTGTGGCTTTGATAATGTAGTGGCAGCTATTAAAGAAGTATTTGCCTCACTGTATAATGACCGTGCCATTTCTTACCGTGTGCATCAGAACTTTGATCATGACAAGGTGTTCCTGTCCGCAGGCATACAAAAAATGATCAGGAGTGATATTGGTGCCAGCGGTGTTATGTTCACCCTGGACACTGAATCCGGCTTCCGTGATGCGGCCTTTATTACCGGTGCTTATGGCCTCGGTGAAACCGTAGTGCAGGGCGCGGTCAATCCGGATGAGTTTTATGTTTATAAGCCTAATCTGATCGCTAATCGTCCGGCTATTCTTTCCCGCCGCCTTGGCTCGAAAGCCATTGAGATGGTGTATTCTGATGATGCAGCTCATGACAAAGCAATTCTGACGCGTGAAGTGGATGAAGAGCGCCGGAATCAGTTTTGCCTTAACGATGCGCAGGTTGAACAGTTAGCCAAAATGGCGCTGATTATTGAGCAGCATTATGGTCGTCCGATGGATATCGAATGGGCGTTAGATGGTGGTGATGGTGAGCTTTATATTGTACAGGCGCGTCCTGAAACGGTAGAAAGCCGGGCTAGCACCAGTACCATCGAGCGTTATCAGCTCAATGAAAAAAGTGATTTATTGGTTGAGGGTCGTGCTATCGGCCAGAAAATCGGTAAAGGTAAAGCCCGGTTGATTATGAGTATCGACCAGATGGATGAGATTAATGAAGGTGATGTATTAGTCACTGACATGACTGATCCGGACTGGGAACCGATTATGAAGCGTGCTTCGGCCATCGTGACTAATCGTGGCGGACGCACTTGTCATGCGGCGATTATTGCCCGTGAAATGGGTATTCCTGCGGTGGTGGGTTGTGGTGATGCGACGCAGCTGATTAAGGCAGGCGATGAGATCACGGTATCCTGTGCGGAAGGTGATACCGGCATGATTTATTCCGGCCTGCTGGATTATACCGTCGATTCTGCTGATACCGGTGAGTTGCCTGATTTGTCAGTGAAAATCATGATGAATGTTGGCAATCCTTCGCGTGCTTTCGCCTTCTCCCGTCTGCCGAATGCCGGTATTGGTTTGGCGCGTCTGGAATTCATTATTAACAATATGATCGGCATTCATCCGAAAGCGCTGATGAATTTTGATGAGTTAACCGGTGAATTGAAAGACACCATTAGCCAGCGTATTGCCGGTTATGCCGGGCCGGTTGAGTTTTATGTTGAGAAACTGGTTGAAGGTATCGCCACTTTAGGTGCGGCGTTTGCGCCGGGTGCGGTGATTGTGCGCATGTCTGATTTTAAGTCGAATGAATATGCCAATCTGATTGGCGGTGATTTGTATGAGTTAGATGAAGAGAATCCAATGATTGGTTACCGTGGGGTTTCGCGTTACCTGTCTGAGTCCTTCCAGCCTTGTTTTGAACTGGAATGTCAGGCATTGCGTAAAGTTCGCGAAGAGATGGGACTGACTAATATTGAGATTATGATTCCGTTCTGCCGTACCTTGGAAGAGGCGCAGCAGGTGACTGAATTATTGGCTAAGAACGGTATTAAACGCGGTCAGCATGGCCTGAAGCTGATCATGATGTGTGAAATTCCTTCTAATGCCCTGTTGGCTGAGGAATTTCTGGAATACTTCGACGGTTTCTCCATCGGCTCCAATGACATGACGCAACTGACACTGGGATTGGATCGTGACTCCGGGGTGATTGCGCACCTGTTTGATGAGCGTAATCTGGCAGTGAAAAAGTTGCTGGAAATGGCCATTCAAGCTTGCCAGAAGCAAGGTAAATACATCGGTATTTGTGGGCAAGGGCCTTCTGATTACCCTGATTTTGCTGCGTGGTTATTGGAGCAGGGCATCAGCAGTATTTCACTTAACCCTGATACGGTGATTGGCACCTGGTTGCACCTGGCTAAGCTTGAAGCAGAAGGTGCTGCTTAATGGGTGAAGGCGGTGCAGACAGTGACGGTGATACGCGTACGGTCTATTTTTTATCAGACCGTACCGGAATCACCGCCGAAACACTGGGTCACAGTTTACTGACCCAGTTTGACGGTATTAATTGGCGACGCACCAGTATCCCGTTTCTGGACTCTGTTGATAAAGCCGAGGACGCTGCGGTGCGCATTAATCAGGCGGCTGCCCGTGAAGGCAGGCGGCCGCTGGTGTTCAGTACATTGGTTGATGAATCAATGCGGGACATCATTAAACAGGCTAACTGCGTGTTTTATGATTTCTTCGGTACGTTTATCAACTCGATGGAAAAAGAACTGAAGCAGCATTCTGCGCACGTAATTGGTCGTTCTTATGATATGCGGGCGAATTCGACGTCTTATTTTGACCGCATGGAAGCGATTAATTACACCTTGCATAATGATGACGGGGTTTCTGCTAAGAACTTTAGCAAAGCTGATATTATTTTGGTGGGTGTGTCGCGTTCCGGAAAAACACCAACCTGTCTTTATCTGGCCTTGCATTACGGTATTTCCGCCGCTAATTATCCTTTGACTGAAGAAGACATGGATTCGATGCGCTTGCCTAAGATTCTGGAGCCGTTTAAAAGTAAGTTGTTTGGTCTGACTTTGAACGCAGCGCAGTTACATAAAATTCGTCAGGAACGTCGCCCAAACAGTGGTTATGCCTCATTGCGCCAGTGTCAGCAGGAATTACAATGGCAGGAAAGTTTGTACCGTATGTGCAAGATTCCTAACCTTGATAGCAGCAATGTTTCCATTGAGGAAATAAGTGCTGCGATACTGAGCAGAAGTGGTTTAAAAAGAGCACTTTATGGGCAGTGACATAGCGTTTAAGGTGGGGCAGAATACCCCCTTTTGTATACTAGGTAGCGAGTATGGCCGCACAGATTATCGATGGTAAAAAAGTAGCTGCAGAAGTCCGTGCAGAAGTTCGGATGGGTGTTGATTTGCGCCGGGAACAGGGTAAGCGCCCGCCGGGTATTGCGGTTATTCTGATTGGAGATGATCCGGCTTCCAATGTTTATGTGAATCATAAACGGCGTGCCTGTGATGAAGTAGGTATTATGTCCCGCTCCTATGATTTACCGGCTAGTACTACGCAGTTTGAGTTATTAAAAATTGTTGATGAGCTGAATGCTGATCCGGTCATTGATGGCATCCTGATTCAGTTACCCTTGCCGAGTCATATTGATGATTCTCTGGTGATTGAGCGCATTGATCCAGGTAAGGATGTCGATGGTTTTCATCCGACCAATGTAGGCAAACTGGCGTTACGCATTCCTGCTTTACGGCCTTGTACGCCGTTTGGTGTGATAAAGCTGATTGAATCCACCGGTCAGGTTTGTAAGGGTAAACATGTGGTTGTCGTCGGAGCCTCCAATATTGTGGGCCGTCCAATGGCGCTTGAGTTGCTTTTACGTGGAGCCACGGTGACGGTTTGTCATCGCTTTAGCGCTGACTCAGCGGCATTATCGCGCCAGGCTGACATTGTTATCGCAGCGGCGGGTAAGCCGGGTTTGATTACTGCGGATTGGGTAAGACCGGGAGCCACTGTGCTGGATGTGGGTATCAATCGCTTAGATACCGGCAAGTTGGTGGGTGACGTTGATTTTGCCAGTGTATCTGAAAAAGCTGCGTGGATTTCACCGGTGCCGGGCGGTGTCGGGCCAATGACGGTGGCTATGTTAATGATGAATACACTCAGGGCTTGTGAGAAGCACCAGTTATGATTTGTTGATCAAATGATTAAACGTAAAGCGCGCAAGTAACAACAGACAAAATAAAGGCCATCATGATGATGGCCTTTATTTATTGTACGGGTGGGATGTTTATATTACTTCGGCTCTTGGGCCAGCTGATCCAGAACCGCACCGGATAAAGCACCGGATTCACGTAAGCGGCGTATAACACTGGCTGGCAGGCACACTACCGCCGGATTAAGTGCTGGTAACAATTCTTTGCCACCGCTGCACAGCCGACGCTTAGCATCACCTTCCTGAGTCTTCTTTGGATCAGGGCGCAGATAAGCTGAGTTTACCCAGCCGTTTTTGCCTGCCCAGCGCACATTTTCAAATGATACGTTGCCACCCTTGGCGATCTGTCCCAGTTTGGTGACCCAGGTGGCATTGTGCGGAATTTCAATCGCCACAGCTGATGTGCCTTGTTCCATGTACATAATCAGGCTTTGGCCCGGCTTTAATCCGCGCACGGAGAAGATAGGTACTGAGCGGAACGGAGCGCCTTTGGCGGTTTCGGGGTAGCCACAGCACGCTTTTTCAACGACAGCAGGATTGTTTATACAAGCTCTGCGGGCTGCTGCAATTTTAGTGGAAGCATCATCGAAACGCAGCTTATTGGAGTCAACCCAACCGGTTTGGTTGTCCCAGCTTACTTTTTCCCACATGACACCATTAGCGGCTTGTTGTGCACCACGCCGTACAATCCAAGTGGCATTGTGTGGCAGGTTAACCATTACCTGTCTGCCTGGCTGGGCATACATTTTTAAAACAATGCCTGGCTTAAGGTTTTTGGTTTGATAAATCTTGGAGCTGTCAGCTGGTAATGTCAGTGGAGCAGCCTGAGCTGTCAGCATGGCTGTTGCTAAACCGAGGCCGAGTAGGGTCTTTAACATCATTTTTGAAATCAGTGTCGTCATGGGGTTCTCTCCGGTCGTTAATTCTCTTCCTGCCATCTGTAGAAAAGAAATACTGCCGTACTGTTATTGGGGGATGCCTAAAAAGTCGGCTGTACCACTTATTCGCATGGATTGATCCATACAAACATTAAATGATGGCAAGTTAGTTCGATGTAAGGATACTACATGTTGTAAAAAAGTCACATCAAAAGCATTAATACAGGGTACGTTTTTAAGAATTAATTTTTTCTTAGCGGGCAGGGTGTCAAAAACATAGCATCACCGTAACTAAAAAAGCGATAAGCGTTATTAATTGCATGATGGTATCCGGTACGAATAGTGTCATAACCCGAAAAAGCTGAAACCAGCATTAATAAAGTGGACTCAGGTAGGTGAAAATTAGTCACCATCGCGTCGACCACATTAAATTGATAACCGGGGGTAATAAATAAGCGGGTTTCATCCTGAAATGGTTTTAATACGCCGGATTGGGCGGCGCTTTCCAGGCTGCGTACGGACGTGGTGCCGACGGCTATCACTCTGCCGCCGCGTGCTTTGCAAGCTGCCACGGCTTTGCAGGTGGCTTCTGAGACTTCGGCGTATTCCGCATGCATGATGTGTTGGGACAGATCATTATTGCGTACCGGCTGAAAGGTGCCCGCACCGACATGGAGTGTTACGGTCGTTGTGGCTATACCTTTTGCAGCGATGGTGTCGAGCAGGGTGTTATCAAAGTGCAGGCCAGCGGTGGGGGCCGCGACTGCGCCGGGGTTTTTGGCGTATACAGTCTGGTAGCGTTCGCGATCACTACTCTCATCGGGTCGGTCAATATAAGGTGGTAATGGGATATGGCCGTGTGTTTCCAGTAATTCGAGCACCGGGCGCTCGCTGATAAAGCGTAAATGAAATAAATCGCCGGAGCGTCCTATCATTTCTGCTTCAATAGCGGATTCGAGCAGTAAACGCGCACCTTCTTTAGGGGCTTTACTGGCGCGTACATGAGCGAGGACGTGTTGTGCGTCCAGTACACGTTCGATCAGCACTTCCACTTTGCCGCCGGTTGACTTCGTACCGTGCAGGCGAGCAGGGATGACGCGGGTGTCATTAAACACCAGCAGGTCTTCCGGTTGTAATAAATCCGGCAGGTCGCTGAATTGTTTATCGCTGAGTTGGCCGCTGGCACCATCGACGACCAGCAAGCGGCTGGCAGTACGTTGTGCAAGGGGTTGGTGGGCGATTAATTCAGGGGGTAGTTCGTAGTTAAAATCACTTAATTGCATGGGTGGGAATCATACACGGTGTAAAAAGACTTTCCAACGGCATAAAAAGACTTTTCAAATCTAAAAAAATAGGTAGAATACGCGGCTTCACATCTGTGCCTGGATGGCGGAATTGGTAGACGCAGTGGATTCAAAATCCACCGGTGGTAACATCGTGGGAGTTCGAGTCTCCCTCTAGGCACCACAGTATTTTAAAAAGCCTCGGCCTTTATTGGTTTCGGGGCTTTTTTGTATCTAAACACCCCAACTCAGTTGAGTGAGCGCTCTACACCGTTAAATACGCTTCCGGCTCGTGTTGTGTCATGAAGGGGAAACTGATGAATAACACCAGTCAAATAAAAACTAATTCTGATCTGATTTGGGATATTGCTAACCTGCTACGCGGGCCGTATCTGCCTGCACAATATCGACGGGTAATGATTCCCTTTACTGTACTGAAGCGGTTAGACAGCGTGTTAGAGCCATATACTGATGATGTACTGAGTGTGTATAAAGCTGAGAAAGCAAAGCAGGACGCTAGCGAAAAAGGTTTTCCTGACCAGGACACTATCGAGAAAATTATCAACCAACGGTTTAAGTTGAAGTTCCACAACACCAGTGGTTTTACTTTCAGGAAGCTCAAAGGAGATCCCGATAATCTCGCCTCGAACCTTAATAAGTACATTGCCGGATTTTCTACCCGCGCACGTTTGATTCTTGAGAAATTCCGTTTTGATCAGGAAATCGAACGCTTGGATGAGGCTAACCGCTTGTTTCAGGTGTTTGAAAAAATTGCAGAAGTAGACTTTCATCCCGACCGGATCGAAAACTCTGAGATGGGTTATATTTTTGAGGATCTGGTGCGGCGATTCAATGAACAAGCTAATCAGGAGGCCGGAGATCACTTTACACCAAGGGAAGTGGTTAAGTTGATTGTAAACCTCCTGTTCATGGGGGAGGAAAAAGTTCACGAGTCCCATAAGCGCATTAAAATTTATGATCCTGCGTGCGGTACTGGCGGTATTTTGTCGGAAGCCGAGAAGGAGATTCAGCATCAGAATGATGATGACGCACGTGTTGAATTATTTGGGCAAGAGTACAACCCTGAGTCATATGCTATTTGTGGCTCTGACTTGATGATTAAAGGCGAAGAGGTGAGCAACGTTGTTTTTGGTGACACGTTGGGTACGGGTATCGACCGTGATGATCGTGTAGATGGTGATGGGCACCCTGATATGAAATTCGATTACATGGCGGCAAATCCACCTTTTGGGGTGGAGTGGAAGCCCGAAAAAGATTATGTGACCAATGAATATGAGAAGTTTGGTTTTGATGGTCGGTTCGGGCCGGGTTTGCCGCGTATAAACGATGGGGCTTTATTATTTCTACTCCACATGATCAGTAAGATGCAGAACCCACCAGCGCATTATCCCCTGCATGATGAGCACCAAACCCATGCTGATGGCTCGTTGGTTGTCGGTGGTTCCCGGATTGCGATTGTGTTTAATGGTTCTCCGTTATTTACCGGTGATGCGGGTAGCGGTGAGAGCAATATCCGCCGCTATATTATCGAGCAGGATATGTTGGAGGCGGTGGTCGCGCTGCCGGATCAGTTGTTCTATAACACCGGTATTTATACTTATATCTGGATTGTGACTAATCGTAAGTCGGATGGCAGCAATGGCACGCATGACCGGCGCGGTAAGGTGCAATTGGTTAATGGCACTGACTTTGCGTGGAAGATGAAGAAGTCGTTGGGCGATAAGCGTAAGAAGATCGGTGAAGGGCCGAATGATGATAATGCCAATGAGCCGGATCATATTGATCATCTGACGCGGATTTATGCTGATTTTAAGGATGATGATACGCGCACGCTGACGCAGATTAATACCAATGTCGAGTTACCGAAGAAGCGGGTACGCGATATGAGTAAGGTCGTTACGGTGAGTAAGATTTTTAATAATCAGGACTTTGCTTATTTGAAAATGACGGTGGATCGCCCGTTACGGCTGAATTTTACCGTGGATGATGCACGGATTGCGGCGTTTAAACAGGTTAAGTATTTTAAGGATCTGGCTACCAGTAAGAAGCGTAAGGATGCGGCGGTTGTAGCAAGAGAAATTGCGGAGGGCGAAGCGCAACAGGCGGCGATTGAGGCGGTGTTACTGGGCTTAAAAGCACGATTTATTGATCAGCCGGTGATGCAGGATCGTAAGGCGTTTACCCGACTGTTGAAGAAAGCGTTTGAGGCGGCAGATATTAAGTTTGATGCGCCGTTGAAGAAGGCGTTGCTGAGTCCGGGTAGTCTGGCGGCGAAAGACCCGACCGCGCCGTCTTGTGTGGATGCTAAGGGCAATCCTGAGCCGGATGCGGATTTACGCGATACGGAGCATGTGCCTTTGCCGGAAGGGACTGAATTGCCTTTGCCGCTGGATTATGAAGATCAGCAGTTGAATAAGGGTAAGGTGGATAAGACTGAGCTGATTGAGTTGATGCGGGGGCATTGTGAAGCTTATCTGGCGGCGGAGGTGTTGCCGTACCGGCCTGATGCGTGGATTGATCACAGTAAGTTGAAGCTGGGGTATGAGATTCCGTTTAACCGCCATTTTTATGAGTATGAGCCACCGCGTGAGCTGGGGGAGATTGAAGCGGATATTAAGGGGCTGGAGCAGGAGATTATGGCGATGTTGGAAGGGATAATTTGATGGAACCTGAATACTCCAGCACCCGAGACATTTCTAAGGATTGGGAAAAAATACGCTTAAGGTTTTTATTATCAGAAAACCTAACAAATGGGTTGTTCAAAAAGGCGGAGTTCTGGGGGAAAGGAAGACCTGTTGTTAATGTCTCTGATGTGTACGGACATGATGACACCATCAATTTATCGTCTTTGGATAAAGTCTCTTGTGATGATGCTGAATATCAGCGATATAGCGCGATAGATGGGGATTTCTTTTTTGTCAGATCATCACTCGCTTTGGATGGTATTGGCAAGACAGCTATGATCTCCGAACCATCTGAAGAGGCAGTGTTTGAATGCCATCTGGTTCGGGGGCGGCCAGATAGGGAAATGGTCAATCCTAGGTTTTTAAACTACTGCTTGAATTCAGCATCTTCTAAAGCTTATTTCAAGTCAGTTGCTAATCTGGTAACGATGGCGACGATAGACCAGATGAAGTTGAAAAATCTGCAATTGCTTCTCCCTTGTCTGGATGAACAACAAAAAATAGCCACCTTCCTAGACCACAAAACCCAGCAAATCGACCAGCTCATTGAAAAGAAAAAAGCCTTAATCGAAAAACTGGAAGAACAGCGTATTGCGGTGATTACGCAGGCGGTGACTAAGGGGCTGGATAAGGATGTGAAGCTTGTGCCGTCCGGGGTGGATTGGTTGGGGGATGTGCCTGATGAGTGGGCGGTTATTCGGTTGAGGTTTCTGATTGAAAGCTTAGAGCAAGGCTGGTCGCCTCAATGTGATAATTATACCGCTGATGAAGACCAGTGGGGGGTGTTGAAAGTCGGGTGTGTTAATGGTGATAGGCTTGATGAAAAAGACAACAAAGCATTACCTCCGAGTCTTGAACCGAAAACTGAATATGAAATACTCCCCGGAGACATTTTAATAAGCCGTGCGAATACAAGAGAGCTATTGGGAAGTACAGCACTGGCTCCTGATTCGGTTAGACAAAAACTTTTGTTGTGCGACAAGCTTTATCGCTTAATTCCTTCCAGTGACGTTGATAGGGTTTATTTAACGTATTTTCTTCGTACACCAATCTCACGTTATCAGTATGAGCGCGAAGCAACCGGTGCTAGTGGGTCAATGCAAAATATCGGCCAAGCTACAATAAAAAATTTACCCATAGTAGTCCCATCACTTGAGCAGCAGCAAAAAATAGTTGAGTTTATTAATCATAAAACTGAGCATCTTGATGGAATGGTTGCAAAAATAGAAAGTGCGAAGAGCAAGCTTGAAGAATACCGTTCCTCCCTAATCACCGCCGCCGTCACCGGCAAAATCGACGTTCGTAACTGGCAGGAGCAAAAGGAAGCCGCCTGATGAAATGGTATGAAACCAGCTATGCCAACGATGCACCTATCCAGCTCGATGAATTCTGGTCAGAACAACTACTAAAAAACCAACCTGACCTAAGAGAACGCGTCCAACGTACCGTGCAACAATGGAACAATACCCTACGCGACTTAATCCGCAACGAAACCGGCCTACGCCTGAACATAGGCACAGGTGGCACAACCACCGCCCAGGTCAAAGTCGTTGATGGTATTTCGATGCCACTGGCGGATGTTTTGCACCACTATAAAAAACATGCAGAGCTACTGCTACACGAACCGCTGCTGCAAAAGACCGTTGCTGGTTTGGATCTGGTGAGTTAGAACTATGATCAACTACACAAATTAACACCGGATAACTCGTATGGTGAACAGGCATACGAACCAGAAGTTATTGAATTCAAGTCAAATTGGTTGGAAGCCGTCCTGAAAGAAATTAGCGGCCTTGGCTTCAAAAAGGCACTCACCCAAATAGAAGAAGATACCTTAGGCGCATATTTCTTCAAAAAACAGCGCATTGAAATTTACTGGGTAGCTATCGGGATATACGCAGCACAGCTTGATGTCAGTGTTGAAGGCTTAACGCTGGTTACCTTGGCTCACGAATTGGCACACGCTTATACGCACCTTGGTAAAGATATTGATGGCGTAGAATGGAGCACTGAAGCCTTCGCCAATAGTGATTTACATATCATTGAGGGCATGGCGCAATTCTACACCCGTGCTATTTGCCGGAAGTTGGAGAGTCGTATGCCAGCCGCGTTACAGGCATTTGATACACTGCTGGAGCATCAGGCTGATGAATACACTCATTTTCAGGCGTGGGCTGAAAAGAACAAGCATCAGGGCGAGGTGGTTCGCTTTTCAATGATTCAGTGTCGCAGTAATGCGATTAGGGACTACGACTCATTTTTAAATATTTTGCAGACACAAAAGGTCTAATCAAACGAGCTGACTAATCATGCTAAAATCAAACAACAACCGATCAAGACCCCAGCGAAACAACCGAAACAACCGAAACAACCGAAACAACCGAAACAACCGAAACAACCGAAACAACCGAAACAACCGAAACAACCGAAACAACCGAAACAACCGAAACAACCGAAACAACC
>CALHAO010000335.1 GCA_937931765.1 uncultured Thiotrichaceae bacterium | reverse complement strand
CATTTCTCAGGAAGAGAATGAAATGAATATTGGTGCCAAGGGTGCTGCGGTGGCTGATTATTCGTTTACTGGCACGGTGACTGATAAATCCGGTGTCCGCAGTGTGAAAAATTCCGCACTACGTATTACTACATCTTGTGCTGGGCCTTGGTGTGCCAGTTTGCCGGAGGATAAAAAGAGTGGCTATTTTCTATTGGAGCCAAGAGGTAAATCAGGTATGAAATTACATATTGGCGCATGTACTTTTGTGCCTTATGCGGTGACAGAGCAGGAGAAACAGGCGATTGAAGCGTGTGTGCAAGCGAAGCCTGCCAGCTAAACAGCTTGGGTTTTGCAGCGGGCATAAAAAAGGCGAAGTATAAATACCTCGCTCTTTTCAATGCAGCAGAACTCTGGTACTAGACGGTTTTATTATCGTCGTCTTGCACGAAATCGCTGACTGCTGAACTAACAGATGATGCTGCGTCGGAGACGGTAGTAACAGCGTCACCTAGCAGTGCTTCAGCTGAAGCCGTATCGCCTTCAAACAGATCACCGGCAATGTCCATTAATGATTCAGCACCACTGGATGCCTGGTCAATAATGTTTGGCACGGCTTCCTGCAGACCATCTATCGCTTGCTCTACCTGTATGCCCACCTTGCTGGCGAACTCTGAGATAGTACTGAGGCCCAGAAGCTCTTTGGTTTGTTCGCCATCAATAGCTTCATTGTCGCCTTCACCCAACCATGACTGTGCGACTGAGGTCAATCCGCCTGCATTAAGGCCAGATAAGATTGAACTGATGTCCATGTCACCTTTTGCATTGGTGAACAGGTTAGTCAGCGCAGGTACCAGATCAGAAATTTCAATCTGGCCATCGCCATCAGCGTCCATTTTGCTTTGAAAAGCCTGAGCGCCGTTTTGCATAATGTTGCTTATGTCCATCGTGGATGTTTACTCCTATCTGTGCGGTTAATTAAATGTCTTTCGGGATGCGGATTTTCTGGCCTGGAAAAATCTTATCAGGATCAGTAATTACTTCGCGGTTAGCCTCGAAAATAGCTGTGTACTTAGCGCCATTACCATAAGCTTTTTCAGCGATTTTCCACATGGAATCGCCTTTTTCAATGACGTAGAACTCATCATCGGCACCGAACTGGGCTTGTTGGCCTACTACGGTCGCCTCTGAAGCCTGAACTTCCTGGATACCCATAGCATTACCTGCCATCAGAATCGCTTTTTCCAGTGCTTCCGGAGATTCAGCATCACCCTGAATAGTTGCAACGCCATCTGTTACCTGAACCTGAAGGTTTTGCACCCCTGGGTTAGCTTCTTCGATGTGTTGCTGGATTTTTTCAGCAGGATCATCATCGCCACCAAACAATTTCTTACCGATGTTACTGGCAAAATCAAATAGTCCCATACTCTTCTCTCCTAAGGTTTATTGTTTACGAATGAAAACGTGTGCTGATTATAGCCTTAATCCATTCGTGTGGGTGAAAACTTCTTGATAAGTTGACTAATAACAGACTCTTATTTTGGTGTTAGCTTAAAAAAGTGCCATATTTGTGTAAGCGTTTTTGCCAGTAATTCTTGCTCAAATTATCTGTCATTACACGACCTCCACCTGAGGCGGCGTGGATGAAATCTCCATTACCCAGATAGATACCGACGTGGTTGACCTGGCTACCTTTGGTTTTGAAAAAGATCATATCGCCGGGGCGTAGGCTGCTGCGGCTGATAGTTCGGCTGGCTTTGCTTTGTTGTGCGGCGGTGCGCGGAACTCTTGCGCCCGAGCCTTTTAGAGCATATTTCGTAAAGCCACTACAATCAAAGCCTTCTCGCGGCGTGTTGCCGCCCCAGCGGTACTTGATGCCCATCTGCCGTTTTGCTGCGGCAATGACCCGTTGCCTTTCTGCCGATAAGCCTGGTCTGGCGGGCATTTGTCGGGAAGCTGGTTGGTAATAGTTTACCTGTGGTTGGTAGATGGGGGCGATATTCTGTGGTATCGGTTGGAATATATTTTCACCGCCCATTGGTGCGTTATTAAATGGTACATAAGGCAGCACTTCTGGTGGGTTATTATAGTTATTGTTGTGGTAACCCTGAGGCTGGTAGGAGACCTGTTGGTAGTTGATTTGTTGCTGTGAATTGCCTTGGTAGTACCCGTATTGAGCGTTCGCTGTTGAGGCGAGGCTGATGGTTCCCAGAACTGTTAATGTTGCTATGAACATGATCCTTTTTTGCTTAGAAAGCATGCTGTGTTCCCTCTATTATTTTTGTATTTTGGGTAAAGGGTATCTAAAAATTTGGGGGTGGCAATCTTTCTCTGCTTAAGTGGTGAGGAACGGGATAAATTTAGCCAAATCCTTTAGTTTTGTTTGGGGTTATTTGGGGTGGGTTGCTGTTGCTGCCGAGTTAGGTTTAGCTGGTTACTAAGGATTTATGGCAGTGTGGTGATGGCGGTGAAAGTAGGTGTTGCTAACGATCGTTAGCTTTAGTTAAAACGTGTCTTAGAAAATTCTCTTTGTTTTAAAGGCCTGCTTGTTGGTCTTTGTGGCGAAGTTGATGGTTATCCAGCTGAAAATTCTGCCGTTTGTATGTTTCAGGTTAAAACTGTTCACTCTTTGGGGGCGGGAAATTGCCCATGAACCCAAAAACTCAATCGAGAAACTTTTGAAAACTAATAAAGCAAAATACAAAATTTTACCAAACGGTATTATTCAGTGCACTGATCGAGAGTTGCCGTTTCGCTTTAATAGAGGGGGAGCGCTAGATGAGGTCTACTTTGCAAGGTATAAGTTATAAAAAGTTACTCCAGCAAATCTACAGTGCGTCGCTTTTTTACGTATTGCTTCGCTCATTATTATATAAATAATAACCACTCTAAGAGCAGCTTATTGAGACGTTAGGCTAAAAAAGAAAATTCTAGAATAATTTGAACTATGAACGATAAACTAATAAAAAAATATCTCGCGTATGCGAACACAGATGAGGCATTTGCAGTCCTTTTTGTAAAAAAATATCTACCTCAATTAAAAGGGCACTGGATCGATGTGGCAGACTGCGAACGCTATGAAATGTCTTCGGATAACTTACACTTCCGCTTTGTCGTCGGCGGACTTTATGATAGGAAAATAAAGCCAGTCTATCCACCAAAATCTTTATTTACCAAGGAAGGACAATTTGATGAACGTAGATACTTGATGATGATACGAGCCATAACGTGGGAAACGGCTCACAAAGATATTGCGCAGCAAAAGCCCAAAAGGCTAAGGAAACATAAATTTAAGATAATTGGTGTGAGCTACGACAAGAATAAACACAATAAGAATTTCTTCAGGGAAGACACACCGCCAGATATCAAAGAGCTGGAAAAAAATCTTAGCGATCGCACAAATCCGCTTTGGGACAAAGCACTGGAATATGCCAATCGACCAGAATTTGTATATAAAATAAGGCAGGTTAATTTCGATTAAAGTGATGAGCTATGTGCTGCTAAAATTGTGCTGTCACTCATAGAGAAATAGAGGTTTCTTGGTCTGAAGGTCATGTAACAACTGACTAATAATTTCCAAAAACAACAGACTCAAAAAAACCGAACCAAAGATCCGGTTTTTGTAAACCATGACGCTGTTCTTTTAACGAGAAGCGTAACTACGTGAACGTTGTGCACCCTTAGCAACGGTTCTGTTATTCATTAACTGTGTGATCTTACGTGTCAGTTGAAAGTTTTTCTTTTGCACCCGGCTGTTTTCCCATTTAGTAACTTTGTGATCCTTCAGAACTACCCGAATAGTCGCTTTCAAAGATTGCAGCCCCTGCTTGGCAACACGTGCTTCACCATGAGTCAGTTTGCCACTTTTGACACCTTTTTGAATACGCTGTGCTAGTTTGGCAGTATTTACACCCCGAATACTCTTCGTATGAGCTTTCTGCACATTTTTATGAACGGTGTGTTTCTGTGGCTGTACACGTTGACTATCGCCATGAGAAGCTGCAAAAGCCCCCGTTGATGTGAATAATAAGCCCGCGATCATGCCCGTAGTGATGAGAATTGAACGTTTCATTGTCTTACTCCTGAGTATTTAATTAATTGCTTGTTTGTGTTTCGACAGGACTAACGATAATGTTAAAACAAGCAGCAATTATGCTTAGAATAAGGAACAAATGAGCACGTGCGGCAGGGGCATGTTTATCAGAAACTAGTGCCAAAACTCTTATCATTCTGGCTGCTTAAGCTGGGCAGATCGGCTAAATGATGAATTGTGCTCAGCGGGCCATCCGGAAACAGACGATACAAATATTTGCGGCCACCCTGTGGAAAAAATTCATCATGCATCATATCGGCCAGCGCACGGGCATTTTCACAATCATCACAATGCTCATAAAAATCCAGCACAAAATCAATGACTGCCATGTGCTCAGTGGATAGCTCCATAGATTTTTCAGCAGCCCTTTGTGCAATCTGTTCATAAACACTATTGGTTTTCAGTACCGGAAGAGGCGGGCGCATAACCACTTCTGCACGTGGGAACATTTCGTCAATCGTTACATTGCCATACATATTTATCTCTCCTTCTGGTGAGTTACTGGGTTGGTTTGTATTGCTTTATGGGTATATAAAATACCGATAAGCTACCTAAAAAGTAATACGCTTTGCTGCTTTAGTCAAATAGCAAAAGCCAACCCACGGGTAATGATGGCGATAGTAACGAAGGCCTTCCGGGGTATTTTGCTACTGTTTAAGGTAAACGTTGTCAGGCGCAGGCTCTTCTTTCTTCGCGGTGCGATGCCCCGGCTTAGCCATAATTTCCAGGTAAAAAGATTCAAGCTGTGTTGTTTCTGCTTTAGAAATACAGTCACTGATTTCAGACAAGTGAATCTCATCACAATTCTCTACATCGGTACCATACCGGCAGTCGAAGTCCCAGAAATCGGCCCCGGCGGGTAGTGTCTTATTGCGTTCTCTTCTGATGTACTTCTTAACTTCGTGCCTTATCGCATCAACCACTCTTGGGGTCGCGGTCTTGGGATGCGTCAGCTTGAATGTTTTTTTCATAGTGTTTCCATAGGGTGTGGCGATCTTAGTAAAATAAAAACGATTTGGCCGGTATGATACTACAGCATCACTATCGGGAGTAACTGGCGTGAATCAGCAGCCACTAAAATATTTAGACGTAGGTGCATGCAACTGGACACCATCGGACTGGTCAACCCGGTTTTATCCGGATGATTTACCAGCGGACTGGCAGTTTTCTTATTACGCCAATGAATTCAGGCAGGTCTTTATCAGCGCTGAGCAGTGGCATGGCACAGTGGCTGAGGTGCTTAGCTGGCGTGATGAGCTGTCCGGTGACTTTCGTTTGTTTTTGGAAATCACTGAGCAGCAATTAAACGCGCCTGACTGGACTAAAACGACAAAGGTGTTGGCGGCATTAAACTGGGGAGCCGTAGTGCGTGATGAACATCTTGCTGATGCATTACAGGGAATTGTACGTAGGGTTGATTTATGGCTTGAAGGTGAGCACTTATTGCGCCCGTTGTGGCAGCCGGATGACGATAGGGTGCAATTAGCGGTGTTTCATAACAAAACGGCACTAGATCCACTGCAACTGCGAGCGCTGTTTGAACACTTCAAGTCTTCAGTAACAACCCCCGAATTGCTGGTTTTTCTTGATACACCCTATGAAACTGCAGAGAAAATGCGCCAGATGTGCGAGCTGTATGGATGGTGATGGGTATTTTGGTTATTATGCCTTCCTTTCTTACTGTAGAAGTCGAAGACTTCTATGCTTGGGGCTGAAATTTTTCATGCCCGTTACGTGATCTCTCAGAGTCTGGATTAGTTGATATGCAGAAATTTATTATTGAAGGTGGAGCCGCAATAGACGGTGATGTAGTTATTTCGGGTGCAAAGAACGCTGTTTTGCCCTTACAGGCCGCAACCTTATTGGCCACTACACCGATGACTATTCGCAATGTGCCGCGCCTGAAGGATGTGAGTACGCTGGCGAAGGTGATTGAGGGTATGGGCGTCACGGTTACCTTTGATGATGAAAATAATATTTATACTGATACCTCAACCATTGAGCATTTCAAGGCACCTTATGAGCTGGTGCGGACGATGCGTGCCTCGATTCTGGTATTAGGCCCGATGGTGGCGCGTTTTGGTGAGGCTGAAGTGTCTTTGCCGGGCGGTTGTGCTATCGGAACCCGTCCGGTTAATCTGCATATCACTGGTCTGGAAGCGATGGGTGCGACGGTGGTGGTGGAAGATGGTTATATCCGTGCGACGGCGGATCGCCTGCAGGGTGCACATATTGTCATGGAAATGGTCAGTGTGACCGGTACTGAGAATCTGCTGATGGCAGCAGTATTGGCTGAAGGCACCACCATTATTGAGAATGCGGCGCGTGAACCTGAAGTCACTGATCTGGCGCATTGCCTGATTGAAATGGGTGCGAAGATTACTGGTGTGGGTACGGATAAGCTGGTGATTGAGGGTGTTGAAGACCTGGTGGGTGTGGATTACACCGTATTACCTGACCGGATTGAAACCGGTACTTTTCTGGCGGCGGCGGCGATTAGCGGCGGTCGGGTTAAAACCCTGAATGCAGCACCGGATACATTAGATGCGGTGTTAGCTAAGTTCCGTGAAGCCGGTGCGAAAGTCACGCTAGGTGATGACTGGATTGAGCTGGATATGCGCGGGCGCAAGCTAAAGGCAGTGGATATTCGTACTGATCCTTATCCGGCTTTTCCAACGGATATGCAGGCGCAGTTTATGACCATGAATGCCTATTCCACGGGTATCGGCGTGGTGGTGGAAACAATCTTTGAAAACCGCATGATGCATGTGGCTGAGTTAATGCGTTTGGGGGCGAATATTCGTCTGGAAGGCAATACAGCGATTGTGGCGGGGATGCCGGAATTGCGTGGTGCACCGGTGATGGCGACTGATTTACGTGCTTCCGCGTCATTGATTCTGGCTGGTCTGGTAGCGAAAGGCATGACGACGGTGGATCGCATTTATCATACCGACCGTGGTTATGAGCGTATTGAAGAGAAACTGGTTGCACTGGGTGCAAAAATTGAGCGTGTCGGATAGGGGTAGTTATGAACAAACCAATCACCATTGCGCTCTCTAAGGGGCGTATTTTTAAAGATACTTTGCCGCTATTAAAAGCGGCAGGCATTGAACCGCTGGATGATCCGGAAAAAAGCCGCAAGCTGATTCTGGATACCAGTATTGATTCTGTAAAACTGGTTATTATCCGTGCCACGGATGTGCCGACTTATGTGCAACATGGTGCTGCTGATGTCGGTGTGGCGGGTAAAGATGTATTGATGGAGCACGGCGGGCAGGGCTTGTATGAGATGCTTGACCTGAAAATCGCCAACTGTAAATTAATGGTGGCTGGTTTTGCAGACCGGCCTTTGCCTAAGGAAAAATTGCGGGTAGCGACTAAGTTTGTTAATTGCGCCCGCAAGTATTTT
>CALHAO010000334.1 GCA_937931765.1 uncultured Thiotrichaceae bacterium | reverse complement strand
CGTTGGCAGCGTTGGTTGTCTATTGAGCTGCCCCTGTCATTTCCGCACCTTGCACTGGGCGTTAATCAGACCGTGGTGTTTGCGCTGTCGATGGTAGTTATCGGCGCGATGATTGGTACTGATGATCTGGGGCAATTAATTCTTAAATCTTTGTCGGATAAAGAAGGGGTTGGCAATGGTTTAGTGCTGGGACTTTGTGTGGCGTTTATTGGCTTGGCAATTGATCAGATTTTAAGGACTTGGGCTAATCAGCAGAAAAAAGCGTTAGGTTTAGATTAATGATATTCATGAATAGGAGATTTAGAAATGACTAGAGTAGCAATTATTGGTGCAGGCCCTTGTGGAACAGCACAGCTAAGAGCATTTGCCTCGGCACAACAAGCAGGTGCTGAGATTCCCGAAATCGTGTGTTATGAAAAACAAAGTGACTGGGGTGGCCTATGGAATTATACCTGGCGCACCGGTTTGGATAAATCTGGCGAACCGGTTCATGGAAGTATGTACCGCTATCTCTGGTCGAATGGCCCGAAAGAGTGTTTGGAATTTGCTGATTACACTTTTGAAGAACACTTCGGGCGACCGATCGCTTCTTACCCACCGCGCGCCGTATTGGCCGATTATATCAAGGGCAGAGTGGAGAAGGCTGATGTCCGTAAATTCTGTAAATTTAACCATGCAGTACAGGATGTTCAATATGACAAGGCCAGTGAGCAATTTACCCTGACCGCACGGGATATGCTTGAGAACACCAGTACTAGCGAAGTGTTTGATTATGTTGTTGTCGCTTCAGGTCATTTCTCCACGCCTAATGTTCCCCATTTTGAAGGTTTTGATACCTTTAATGGCCGGATACTGCATGCGCATGATTTCCGTGATGCGCTGGAGTTTAAGGATAAGGATATACTGATGATTGGCACTAGTTATTCCGCCGAAGATATCAGTTCACAGTGTTATAAATACGGTGTTAAATCCGTCACTATCAGTCATCGTACAGCCCCGATGGGTTTCCATTGGCCGGATAATTTTCAGGAAGTTCCGCTATTAACGCATGTCACCGGTAATACTGCCCACTTTAAGGATGGCACCAGTAAGGATGTGGATGCGATTATTCTGTGTACAGGGTATTTACATCACTTCCCGTTTATTGGTGAATCATTGCGTCTGAAAGCGACTAACCGGATGTGGACAGAAAATCTTTATCAAGGTGTGGCTTGGGAAGACAATCCAAAAATGTTCTATCTGGGTATGCAGGATCAGTTCTATACCTTCAATATGTTTGACGCGCAGGCTTGGTTTGTGCGTGATGTGATTCTGGGGCGTATTACCGCGCCGTCACTTGAAGAAATGAAGGCGCATTCAGCGGGATGGCTGAAGCGTGAAGCGACATTGGAAACTGATGAGGATCTGATTTGGTTTCAGGGTGATTATGTGCAGGAACTTATCGATCAGACCGATTATCCGAGTTTTGATGTTGAAGCGGTTAACCAAACCTTTATGGAATGGGAAAAGCACAAGCATGATGACATTATGGGGTTCCGCAATAATGCCTATAAGTCGCTGATGACCGGGACTATGTCACCTAAGCATCATACGCCGTGGCTTGAAGCGTTGGATGATTCTATGGAGAGTTATTTGGGCGAGGGTTGATGTTTACCGTTTAGCTCCAGTACCATTTGCATAAGAATCTTGCCGCTCTTTTCTTTGATTGGGGCGTTAAGATAGCCAAACAGTCCAATTTTAATGGCTGATGTTAATCACTGCAGGAAAAGGTATTTCAACACACTGACTCATAGTGCTTAATTTTTAAAATTGCAAATTAAGACGTTTTACGGCAGATTACTTCATTGAATGCCTCGAAGTCCCAATACTAATGAGGTGAAAATCAGGAGTGTTGTTGTGATTCTGCGTTTTGCAATTTTATTCTGGGTGCTGGCTTTGCTAGCCGGAATGACTGTCTACTTTTCGGAAGGTGTTTTTGCCTTCTTCCATAACCTGCTGGATATGCCAGCTGAGCGGTGGACAAGAGTGCTTGACTTGTCAGAGGTCGGGGCAAAACTACTGGCTATTCTGGGAACACTGGCGCTGTGCCTTAAGTTAATGATTGAATTTGTCTTTTCATCGCGGCGCTAACAATATAATAGATCAGGAGTTAAGGGCTTAGCTTCGGTGTGTATCTGAAAAGTCTTGGCCATATTGATGAGCCGAGACTTCATTTACACCCACTGTCGGGAGTGTCTCGTATGCAGAGGCGATCAACTTATGTTTGGTGGAAACACCTGTTATTCTGGGGAATGTGGTTATTATTACTGGGGCCTGCCTACATTTCGGCCTTTGGAGCCTGGCTGATTGGCTCAATGTTGCCGGGTTATCATGACCCCGTAGATATTATTCTGACTGTAATTCTCACATCGACTTTGTTACTGATTATGGCCGTTGCAGTCTATACAGCGTGGCATTTTTGGCATCAGACCAGACCTTTTTCAAGGCTCATTATTTGGTTGTCTGTCGGTTTATTGGGGATTCCTTTGTTGTCTACGGCGGGCGCATTATTTTCCTATGTGAAATTATCAGTCACTTAGCTGAAATTAAGGTTTGTTAGACTGAAACTGCGGTGCTATAATCGCCGCCTTTTTAGCAACCTATAATCTGGAGCTTTGGACGATGTCTCTGAGTGCAGAAGTAAAGGCAGGTATTGTTGAACAATATCGCCAATCAGAAACTGATACCGGGTCGCCGGAGGTGCAGGTCGCGCTGTTAACAGCTAGCATTAAGCACCTAACCGAACACTTTAAATATCATACGCATGATCATCATTCCCGTCGTGGCATGCTGAAAATGGTTAACCAGCGACGCAAGCTGTTGGATTATCTCAAGGGGAAAAATCTTGGTAGATACCAAGAACTGATTAAAAGCCTTGGGTTGCGTCGTTAAACGATGCAAACAAAACACCGCATTTTTTGCGGTGTTTTTCGTTTGGCCATAAGCTGGCCAATTACCTTTCCGGATCTGGATACGCAGGAAGGTTGTTTATAAGTGTTCTGCTTGTGACGTTTATCACCACTTATTTCGCAGAATATTCATAAACAGCCTGCCCGTGATAGTTCCGGTACACTACTTGTTATAACTAAACTACATAGGGTTAAAGACTACATGTCAAAAGTTACAAAAACATTTGAATACGGTGATCACACCGTTGTTATGGAAACCGGCGAGATCGCTCGCCAAGCCAGCGCTACTGTTATGATTACTATGGGTGAAACCACAGTAATGGTTGCGGCAGTTGGTCGTAAAGAAGCTAAACCGGGCCAGAATTTTTTCCCGCTGACAGTTAACTATCAGGAAAAATTCTATGCAGCTGGTCGTATCCCAGGTGGATTCTTCAAGCGTGAAGCACGTCCGACTGAAGAAGAAACGTTAACTGCACGTTTGATTGACCGTCCTATCCGTCCATTGTTTCCTGCGGGCTTCCTGAATGAAATTCAGGTGGTGGCGACGGTTGTATCACTGAACCCTGATGTTCAGCCTGACATTCTGGCGATGATTGGTGCCTCTGCGGCGCTGAAAATTGCGGGTATGCCTTTTGCTGGCCCGATCGCTGCGGCACGTGTTGGTTATACTGACGGTGCATACACACTGAACCCATCACCTGAAGCACTGAAAGAGTCAACGCTTGATCTGGTAGTTGCGGGTACAAATGACGCAGTGTTGATGGTTGAGTCTGAAGCTCAGCTGTTAAGCGAAGAAGTTATGCTGGGTGCTGTGGTTTATGGCCATGAGCAAATGCAGGTGGCGATTACTGCAATCAACGAAATGGTTGAAGAAGTCGGTAACCCTGTTTGGGAATGGACTGCACCGGAAGCAGACCAGGCGCTGGTTACTGCGATGGCTGAAACCTGTGAAGCAGGTCTGACCGAAGCCTTCCAGATCGCTGACAAACAAGAGCGTTATGCGCGTGTTGATGAGATCCTGGCAGCTGCGAAAGAAAAATTGTTACCTGCTGAAGGCGAAGAAGGTTTCAGTGCTGATGATTTGAGTACTGAATTCAAGAACCTTGAAAAGAAAGTAGTTCGTGGTCGTGTGTTGGATGGTCAGCCACGTATTGATGGTCGTGCACAGGATACAGTACGTCCTATCAGTGTTCGTGTTGGCGTTCTGCCACGTGCTCACGGTTCGGCATTATTTACCCGTGGTGAGACGCAGGCACTGGTTGCTATTACCCTGGGTACTGATCGTGATTCACAGATGATTGATGCGGTGGCCGGTGAATACCGTGACCCGTTCATGTTCCACTACAACTTCCCTCCTTACTGTGTAGGCGAGACTGGCTTTATCGGCTCTCCAAAGCGTCGTGAAATTGGTCATGGTCGTTTAGCGAAGCGCGGTGTTAAGGCAACAGTTCCGGCGATGGAAGATTTCCCGTACGTTATTCGTTGCGTATCTGAAATCACTGAATCTAACGGTTCCAGCTCAATGGCAAGTGTGTGCGGTAGCTCATTGGCACTGATGGACGCAGGTGTTCCTGTGACTGCACCGGTTGCGGGTATCGCAATGGGTCTGGTTAAAGAAGGTGATAAGTTCGCAGTATTGAGTGACATTCTGGGTGACGAAGATCACTTAGGCGATATGGACTTTAAAGTAGCCGGTTCTAAAGATGGTATCACTGCATTGCAGATGGATATTAAGATCACCGGTATCACTAAAGAAATCATGCAGAAAGCACTGGAGCAATCCAAAAGTGGCCTGATGTTCATTCTTGGTGAAATGGAAAAAGTTATTTCTGAGTCACGTGATGACCTGTCTGACTATGCGCCACGTTATGTGACCATGAAGATCAATCCTGAGAAAATCCGTGAAGTTATCGGTAAGGGTGGCGAAACCATCCGTGGTATTACTGAGCAGACCGGCGCAATTGTTGATATTAATGACGAAGGTTTCATTAAGATCGCTGCAGTTGATGCACAGTCAGCGCATGCTGCGAAACTCATGATCGAAGACATTACTGCTGAAGTAGAATTGAATAGAATCTACGATGGTAAAGTGGCGCGTATCATGGACTTTGGTGCTTTCGTTACTATCCTGCCGGGCAAAGATGGTCTGTTGCATATTTCACAGATCAGTGCAGAACGTGTTGAGAAAGTCACTGACTATGTCAATGTGGGTGACGAAGTACGCGTTAAGGTGATTGAGATTGATCGTCAGGGCCGTATGCGTTTGAGCATGAAAGCCGCTGCGGACGATGATGCTGCTATTGCTGGTGCAGCACCTGCTGAGTAAGTATTGTAGGTGGTAAAAAGTAAATACAAAGGGCCTTTCGGGGCCTTTTGTTGTTTTTGTGCGTCTGTTTTCGTTTAAACTCCGTATTTTATATTATGGTTTATAAATTTCAGTTTGAAAAAGGTGGTTAATATGAAACGCTATCAAAACCCGGACGTTTTTGAGCCGTTGGCGATGGCGTACGCTTTGGGTACGCTGCAAGGGCGTGCGCGTGAGCGTTTCAAAACGCTGATGTCCCGGCATTTCTACCTGAGGGTAGTCGCTGAGGCTTATGAGCAGCAGTTTTCTGGTTTGGTTGGGTTATTACCGCCGGAAGAACCTTCCCCCGAAGTGTGGAAGCGGTTAGAAGCTGAACTGGGCTTAGCTTCGGCGGGAAAGAAGCAAACCGCCAAGCCAGAAAAAACAACGTCTTCATGGTTAGATTGGTTTCATTGGCCAGCGATGGCTGTAGCTTCGATGTTGGCTGCGGTTATTACGGCGGTGGTGCTAAACAGCTCACCAACGACAAATGCCTATTTCGCAAAAATGCATTCACCTTCTTTGCAAGGCGTGGCGGTGGCTGCCGTCAGTAAAGAGGATATGCAAATCACTGTTGCACTGACAGATAAAATAACTCTGGCTGAAGGCATGGCGGCGACACTGTGGTGCTACTCAAAAAACCCTGATGAAAAACCCATACGAATGGGGGCTTTGGAAAAGTTGGGTAATAATCAATTGAGTCTTGGCTTATCAAACTGGCAGGGGCTGGCGCATATCAATAAGTTGGCAATTAGTCTGGAGCCGGAAGGGCAGACTGATGCGACTGAGCCGTCAGGTGAGGTGATGTTTTCTGGTGAATTGATGCGGGGTAGTGAGTTTTAAACCCCCTTTGCCCCCGGCTCATTTTATAAAACGAGCTGGGGGGGAAGAACTTCGTTTTCACACCCGGCCTGTAGGAATCACCTCATACCCCACTTCCTCAGGCTCATCATCTGTCATCTCAGCCGGAAAACCCGGTGTATGTATATCTAATCCAGTGGCTTCTTCCAGACGTTTAATGATATTAGGCGACAACTCACGCTCCCCAAACCGTTCAATACCATCTTTAAATATATCGATCAGCATCGGTGAAATTTCCAGCGGCACATTATTACGCTCGGCAATTTCCTGAAACAGGCCAATATCTTTCAGTACCAGATCCATCGTGAAACTAATATCACGTGAGCCATTCAATATCACCTGTGATTCGGTTTCGTGCACAAACGAAGTGCCGGATGAAATCTTCATCGCTTCATACGTCGTATTGAGATCCATGCCTGCCGCTTTGGCTGTCACTAGTGCTTCACAACAGGTGACCAGATTGGCGGTGGCCAGATAATTGGTCAGTACTTTCAGGGTGGAAGCCGAGCCGAGTTCGCCTGTGTGCAGTACCCGTCGCCCGAGTATGGTCAATAATGGCAGGATGCGTTCAAACGTAGCGCGGTCACATCCGGCAAAGATAGAAATATTACCAGTATCAGCCCGATGACAGCCACC
>CALHAO010000333.1 GCA_937931765.1 uncultured Thiotrichaceae bacterium | reverse complement strand
GGAGGAGGGGGAAATAATTAACGCCTCCCCTGCTAAACGCCTTCTCCAAATAAAATCATAGCTGTTCAGCTTTGGGACAACTACCTTCAGTAGTATGTGTACCAAGACGAAGCAAATAGTAAAAACAACAAAGCTTGTCGGCATAGTAAAATAATAAAAATAATGGGCTACTATGTGGTATAGCCAAACAATAATAATAAAAGTGCTATACACCTGATTGGCCAGACATGGGGTGTCCCGTCAATCTAAGGTAACGCAATGTTAATCAAGGCCAGATAAGGATGTCCTGCCTGATTAATTTTAAACTACTAAACGCCAGTGAGACATTTATCCAAAGACGGGTATTTCAACTCCACCATCAATTCCCGTAACAACTTCACATTACCAATCCGCCGCGACTCTTTCAGATAAGACATCATACCCGCACTCATCACACCCTGTGCTTCAGCCAGCGACACCTGCGGCGGTCTATCCAGACCCGCATAATCCGCCACCTGATTAAAATAATCCGTCATCGTCGAAGGCTGACCATCAGTAGCATTATAAATACTCCCAGACGGTGCAACCTCCATCGCCCGTTTACACACCACCGCCAGGTCATCAGCATGAATCCGATTAGTCCACGGTGCATCAGCTGCCCGCAACACTGGCTCACCACGCTTTAACCGCGCCAATGGCAAACGATCCGCCGCATAAATCCCCGGCACCCGCAGAATCACCCAATCACCACCGCATTGCTCACCCCATTCATGCAAAGCAGCTTCCGCATCCACCCGCCGGATAGCACGCTCAGCCAACGGCTTCAGCGGCTCACTCTCATCAATCCAACGTCCACCACAATCACCATACACACCCGTCGTACTAATCAGCACAATCCGGCGTGGTGCATCCTGCGCAGCCAGCAGAAAGCGCCGCAAACGAACATCCTGCGAACCTTGTTTAGGGGGAGGCATAAACCAGAAAATATCCCGGTTTTCTAAAGTATTACGCGGAAGAAAACTACCCGCATCCAGATCACCGGTACGCATAGCAAGACCCTGCTGCTGCCCCAGCAGCAATGAAGCCTCACCGCGCACCCAGCCAGTAATGGCTTGGTCGGACACCCCATCCTGCTGATACAGCGCTGCGACGCGGCGACCAATATCACCGCACCCCATAACCCAAATAGCAGAATCACTCATACAAATTCACCCTAAAAGGAAACACAACCTAGTCAGCCCGGCACAAGGGTCAGACTGTCGTGGTTCGTCTGAAGGACAAGTATGTCTGAGCCAAAGGCGAGTTTACGCCGGACGAAAGACGAATCACGGCCGTCTGGCCCGCCTTAAAAAGCACTCACTCCAAAAAAGTAGTAAACCCAGCCACATCCTCACGCACCGTCCGATAATTATTAACCGGCGCGTCAACATCCTCATACCCCAAAGCCATACCACAAACAATCACCTGATCATTATCCAGCCCCAGAAACTCCCGTACCAAATCAGGATACTCACCCAAAGCAGCCTGCGGACAAGTAGTCAGATCATGATCCATCGCTGCCAACATCACCGACTGCAAAAACATCCCATAATCCAGGTAAGAACCCGTTTCCAAATGCGCATCAATGGTAAACATCAACATCACCGGTGCATCAAATGACCGGTAATTAGCAACCCATTGATCCATACGCCGCTGCTTATCTTCGCGCTGAATATCCAATGCGCCATACAACGCAATACCACATTCCTTACGCCGTCCACTATAAGGCTCAGCCCATTGCTCAGGATAATACAGATAATCCATCCCGCCTTTTACACCGGACTGAAACCGCTCCAGAATTTGCTGCTGCAGCGTATCTTTCTTCTCACCGGTCAGCACAAACACCTTCCACGGCTGGGTATTCACACCCGATGGCGACCAACGCGCCGTGTCCAGCACACTCTCCACCGTTTCCCGACTCACAGCCTTATCCAGAAAAGCCCGAACCGATTTACGGCCCTTTATCGCATCACTGACATTCATGATCGCGGCGCTCTCCCCAACATGTAGAACTCGTCATTTGCACGCATAGAAATCGTATTCGCCATGCGATTACTCAGCCCAAAAAACGCTGACACACCCGCGATATCCCAGACATCCTCATCCGTAAAACCATGCTCATGCAAGGTAGCATAATCAGCATCATTCACATCTGCAGAGTCCAAACACACCTTCATCGCAAAATCCAGCATCGCCTTCTGGCGCGGCGTAATGTCAGCCTTGCGGTGATTCACTGCGACCTGATCAGCCACCAACGGATCTTTGGCGCGAATACGCAGAATCGCACCATGCGCCACCACACAATACTGACAACCATTGGCATTAGACGTCGCGACCACAATCATTTCACGCTCAGCCTTAGTCAGACCACTGTCTTTTTCCATCAACGCATCGTGATAAGCAAAGAACGCCCGGAACTCAGCAGGACGGTGCGCCAACGCTAAAAATACATTAGGGATGAAACCGGACTTTTCCTGCACTTCCAGAATCAGTTCGCGAATATCTTCCGGCATATCTTCCAGTTTTGGTACTGGGAAACGACTAATTGGTTGGCTCATTAAAACTGCTCCTCTGGCATATCCATCATCGTACTATTACCCGCCAACACAGCATTCAGACACGCTTTGCCGCGTGGTAATAAGTGCTCACAATAAAACTGACTGGTCATGATTTTAGCTTTCAGAAACTCCGGATCACTTTCACCGGCCGCCAATAACAGCTGCGCCTTCATAGCACTCTGCACCATCACCCAGCCACCGGCCAGATAACCAAACAACATCATGAAGTTATAGCTTACGCTACCAGGAAGGTTACGATCCTGTGCCGCCTGCTCCAATACATAGTTTCTGGCTTCAATACCGGCATCCAGTGCCTCGGTGAAGAAACAATCCAGACTACTATGCAAACCTGCAGTAGCCCGCAATTCAGTCAGTGTTTCACCCATATCGTCCAACAACGATTGCAATACCTCACCCTGATTGGACAACATTTTGCGACCAATAAAATCGAGTGCCTGAATACCATTGGTACCTTCATAAATCGGCAGAATCCGCGCATCACGGTAGTGCTGTGCCGCGCCGGTTTCCTCAATGAAACCCATACCGCCATGCACCTGCACACCCAGCGAAGTCATTTCCAGACCCAACTCAGTCAGCCAGCCTTTAATAATCGGCGTATACAACTCCACCCGCTGCGCATGTGCAGCTTCCACCTCAGCGTCTTTAGCGTAATTCGTCCGGTCAATTTCAGCAGAAGCTGTCAGCGCTAAGGCTCGCATGGCCTCCGTGGAAGACTTCATGACCATCAACATCCGACGCACATCAGGATGCTGAATAATCGGAATACGCGAACCGTCACGGCGCGTACCCTGCACACGGTCTTTGGCAAACGTCACCGCCTGCTGATAAGCCCGCTCGGAAATCGCCAAACCTTGTAAACCCACTGCCTGCCGCGCATGATTCATCATGGTAAACATATAAGACAGACCGTTGTTTTCCTCACCAATCAGATAACCCTCGGCGTCATTGAACTCCATGACACAAGTCGGACTGGCATGAATGCCCAGCTTATGCTCCAGCAAGATACAGTGTGCAGCATTACGCTCACCCGGCTCACCGGCCTCATCCAGCTTGAACTTCGGCACAATGAATAAGGAAATACCTTTAACACCCGCCGGTGCATCCGGTAAACGCGCCAACACCAGATGGACAATATTGTCTGTCATCTGATGATCACCCCAGGTGATGTAAATCTTCTGCCCAGAGATCAGGTAGCTATCCCCGTTGCGCACCGCCTTAGTTTTTACCGCTGCCAAATCAGTACCCGCATCCGGCTCAGTCAGGTTCATCGTGCCAGGCCAATCACCCGCAATCATTTTCGGCAAATAAGCATTCTGTAACTCAGTACTGCCATGATGCTTCAGACTTTCCATCGCTCCCTGACTTAACAGCGGGCACAAGGCAAACGACATATTTGCCGAATTCCAAATTTCTGTCACCGCCGTACTCAGTGCATTCGGTAGATTCTGTCCACCAAATTCCTCATCTGCTGTTAGTGACATCCAGCCACCTTCCGCAAACTGCTGATAAGCTTCTTTGAAACCCGGCGCTTCCTGCACACCGTTTTCGCCCAACGAAACTCCGGCCTGATCACCCGTCCAATTTAAGGGTGCAAGCACATCACTACCCAGCTTGGCGGCCTCTTCCAGCACAGCTACTGCTAAGTCGGTATTAATTTCATCTAACCCGGCGGTTTCGCACAGCGCATCCAGATCGACCAAATGGCGTAAGACAAATTCAGCATCCTGATAGGGGTGAACGTAGCTCATGGTATTGCTCCTGATTTCATTTTGATTTTTACTTCCAGACAGCCGACTCAAGCTCAACCATCCCAACACCAGCAGCCACTGGCTCTCCGTCAATCCACCCAGGATAGCCAGGCTCATGGCTAGTCAACGTTTGTCGTTGTAACAATTGCGGATGTTGCACCACTTCAGCCAATAATGGCACCGGCTCAAAACAACAATCCACATCAGACAATAAATCAAGCCAGTATGCCAATTCTTTTTGAGCAAACAGGGCCTTCACCTCAGCAAGAAGTGCGGTCTGTGGGAGCGATTCATGTTGTCTGGCTAACCAGTCAGGGCGACTGACAGCAGCACAAAATGCCTGCCAGAATTTAGCTTCCAGCCCGGCGAAGACAACAAAACGATTATCTGCTGTCGTATAAACATTGTAACTGGCAGACCCGCCTGTCAGTAAATGTTCCATATTACCCGTACCTAATAATTGCAGGTACTGCCATGATAGAGCCGATTCACACAGGCTTATGTCCAGGAATGCGCCGTGGGAGGAGGCACCAGACGCTTTGCTAAGCAATGCGGCAAGGATAGTGTTAACTGCCTGCATCGCACCTGCATGATCGGCAAGGGGTGGAAAGGTAATCGCTGGTACTCGTCGCTCATCCGTTGAACTCAACGCGCCTGCAACAGCACAGTATGTCAGGTCATGTCCGCCACGATCACGATACACACCGGTCTGCCCGAAGCCGGATAATGCACAATGCACCAAGCCCGGATTCAGCGTTTCCAGCCGATCACGATCGAAGCCAAGTCGGGCCAATACGCCGGGCCGGAATGATTCCAGCAACACATCGGCATCGGCCAACAGACCTTCTAAAGCAGCTTTTCCTTCAGCAACTTTTAAATCAACTTTCAGAACCCGCTTGCCCCGATTAAGGTGTTGATACACCGGAGAAACAGATTCGGAGTCCACAGGATCACAGCCGAAAAAACGCATCGGATCACCCTGCGGGGGTTCAATTTTAATAACATCTGCCCCCAGATCAGCTAACTGACGGGTGGCAAACGGGCCGGGAATATACTGTGATAAATCCAGCACGCGGATATTACGTAAAAACTTGTCTGTCATAGTGAGGTTTTGCCGGTTTATTCGTATTGACGAATATCACTAATCACCACACCATCATTGGGCAGACTGCCCGGCGCAACAAATTCGACCTCACCGCGTAATTTGCAAAAATCACGGATACTCACCGAAATGTCCTGTTGCAATGAATCAGCAACCTGTTCCGGAGCCACTTCACACTGCAAACTCAACTGGTCTGCTTCATTCCTCCAATCCACTACCAGCCTGGCTTTCGCCACTTCGTTATGACGCTTTACCACACGATCGACCTGTGCCGGATGGATAAACATACCGCGCACTTTAGCTGTCTGATCAGCACGTCCCATCCAACCTTTAATCCGCGTATTGGTACGGCCACATGGGCTTGGGCCAGCTAGTATCGCAGATAAATCACCGGTTGCAAAACGAATCAACGGATAATCCGGATTCAAGCTCGTAACGACCACTTCGCCAACCTCACCTTCAGCCACCGGATCACCGGTGCCGGGGCGGACGATTTCCAGATAAATCCCTTCATCAACCACCAAACCTTCCACAGCCTCAGTTTCATAAGCAATTAAACCAAGGTCAGCCGTGGCATAACACTGTAATACATTGATACCACGTTCCGCAAAAGCCGCACGAAAAGCAGGTGGATACGCCTCACCACTGACCAGACCATGTTTCAACGAACTAACATCAGTTCCGGCCTCATCAGCCTTATCCAACAAGATCTTCAGAAACGATGGAGTGCCGGTATAACCGGAAGGTTTTAAGTCTGCTATCGTTTGTAATTGTAGTTCAGTTTGACCCACTCCGGCGGGAATAACCGTGCAGTTCATCGCGTGAGCGGCAGACTCCATCATCATTCCGGCAGGTGTAAAATGATAGGAGAAGGTATTGTGGATCAAATCACCACTGCGAAAACCTGCACAATGCAAGGCTCTGGCCATGCGCCAGAAGTCAGGTTTACGGATGGAACCCGGCTCATAGATCGGGCCAGGGGACGCAAAGATATGAGTGAGAGAATTACCTGGAGTCACAGCTAAGCCACCCAATGGTGGTGCTGCCTTCTGCATACCCAATAACCCGGCTTTCCGCGTCACCGGCAATGTTGCAATCGCCGCCACAGAATCAATATCCGCCGGATTAATATCAGACAAAATGTCCGCATAAGCGGGGGCATTCGCCTGAGCATGAGCCACCTGCTCTGCCACAGCTTTGATTAGTGCCGCTTCCCGTTCGACCGGATCGCGGGTTTCAAGATCATCGTAATGCTGGGTCACAGCTTGCTCCTAATTTTTACTTTTCTGAATTCTGTTTTCAACGACCAGAAGTACTGGTTAAGCCAACCAACGCTTTCTGCGGCGATAATGCTTAACATCACGGAAACTACGTTTATCCCCGCCACTCAGACCCAGATAGAATTCTTTAACATCTTCATTATCAGCCAATGCTGAAGCTTCGCCATCCATCACCACACGGCCACTTTCCAGAATGTAACCATAGGTTGCATAGCGTAACGCTACCGAAACATTCTGCTCTGCGAGCAGGAAGGTCACACCCTCTTTCTGATTCAGTGTTTTAACAATCTCAAAAATCTCTTCTACCAATTGCGGTGCCAAGCCCATTGAAGGCTCATCCAACAAAATCAGCTTTGGTCGCGCCATTAATGCACGCCCCACGGCTACCATTTGCTGCTCACCACCGGAGGTATAACCGGCCTGACTCTTACGCCGTTCACGCAGACGCGGGAAATAGTTATAAACCATCTCCAGATCAGCTGCGACAGCTTTGCGCCCGTCTTTACGGGTATAAGCGCCCGTCATCAGGTTCTCTTCAACCGTCAGGTGCTCAAAGCAATGACGACCTTCCATTACCTGTACTACACCACGCTTCACCAGCTCATTCGGGCCTAAGTCATCAACCTGTTCACCCTCAAACTCAATGGAGCCTTTAGTGACTTCACCCCGTTCGGTTTGCAGAATGTTGGAGACCGACTTAATCGTCGTCGTCTTACCCGCACCATTTGCACCAAGCAGTGCCACAATGCCACCCTTTGGTACTTCCAGCGATATTCCTTTAAGCACCAGAATGACGTGATCGTAGATGACCTCGATGTTTTTGATGCTGAGCATGTTGTTTGTTGACATAAGCGTTCCGTATTTTAACTTTGCAGAAGGTCAGTCGTAGTATAATTTCATCAGATATAGCTCCCTTCCCCCCTTGTGGGGGTAAGGGTCGGGGATGGGGGGAGTAAACAGTTCAGGTAAGTACAGTTATGAAATAATGTGCCACACCTCTCCCCCCATCCCCAGCCCTTCCCCCACAAAGGGAGGGAAGGGAGCAAAAGAGTCTATTTACCCCTTAGAACAATCCTGATCTTCGATCTTGTTTTCTTTGGCATAAGCCGCAGAATCTTCAGCAATCAACGCATCAATGATTTCACGGTCAGATTCAACAAACTCGGTAATCAGTTTCCACTGTTCAGCTTTAGCATCCCATTGCTGGATAGCTGCCAGTCCAGGGCCACCATGATTTTCACAAGTCACATTAATCTCAGGGCCAAATCCAGGCAGACCCAGCTCGGTCATCCGTGCTTCGTCAATTTTCAGGTTTTCCATACCATCACGCATTTGGGCGCTGGTAATGTCCTTAGTGTCATGCATTTTCTGTGCGGTCGCCGCAGCTTCTGCCGCTAACAATGCTGCATACATACCACGGTTATACAGTACCTTACCGATATTGCTGCCATCGCCTGCTGCTTTACCCGCATCTTTCACGTGCTTAGCAATGTCTTTAAAGATCGGATAATCAGCACCCACACCATGGAAAGTTACCGCTTTGTAGCCATTAGCACCTTCACCTGCCGGAATAACATCATTCTCTGAACCTGACCACCAAACACCTACAAAATTCTCCATTGGGAAACGGATATTCGCAGCTTCTTTGATGGCCACCTGGTTCATGACACCCCAACCGTACATAATGACGAAATCAGGACGTTCACGACGGATTTGCAACCACTGTGATTTCTGCTCCTGACCCGGATGATCAACCGGCAGTAACTTCAGTTCAAAACCATGCTTTTTCGACAGCTCTTCCAACGTGCGAATCGGCTCTTTGCCGTAAGCAGAGTTATGATAAACCAAGGTAATTTTCTTACCCTTAAGATCACCTTTCTCTACGTCAGACAAATGCTTCACAATGACTGAAGCCGCATCCCAATAGTTAGCCGGGTAGTTAAATACGTTGCTGAATACTTTACCGTTAGCAGCAGAAGTACGACCATAACCCATGGTGTGCATAGGAATATTGTCTTGCGTTACCTTAGGAATTAACTGGTAAGTGATACCCGTTGACAGTGGCTGATAAACCAGTGCGCCATCGCCTTTAGTCGACTCATAACACTCAACACCTTTATCGGTTTTATAACCCGTTTCACACTCAGGCGTCACAGCTTTCACACCACCGATACCACCATCACGCTCATTCAACAAAGTGAAGTAGTCAGCATAACCATCCGCAAACTGAGCACCATTCGCGCCATAAGCCCCGGTACGATAGCTCAGCATCGGGAAGTTCAAATCAGCCAATGCCGGAACCGAAGTCACCAATAAGCCAGCAGCTACAACAGCAGCAGTTAAAGTTTTTAATTTCATGTGTTTCTCCTCCAAAATTACAAAATACAGCTTTAAAGCCATTCAAACACCAACGACAAAAGCGTTTAGTGCGGGAAAGGCCATAACCTCAATTTCTCTTTAGTTATCCGCCAGAACTGCGCTAAACCATGTGGCTCAACAACCAGAAATAGCATAATCAACCCACCAATGAACACGAGTTCAAGGTGTGCCGCCAGATCAGCAGGCCAACCAAAGCCGCCCACCATTATATTCTTCATCAATACCGGAAACAAAATCAGGAATGCAGCACCGAGGAATGACCCCAGAATACTCCCCAGACCGCCAACAATAACCATAAACAGCACCAGGAATGACTTATCAATACCGAATGCCTCTGTTGGCTCTGCCGAACCTAAATACACCGCGAACAACATTGCGCCCGACATACCGATGTAAAATGAACTGATCGCAAACGCTGACAACTTAGCTTTGAGCGGTGATACACCAATAATCTCAGCGGCAATATCCATATCACGAATCGCCATCCATGAACGTCCCAAGCGACCTCGGGTTAAATTACGCGCTACATAAGCGAATACCACCACTAATACCAGACAGAATAAATAAGTTGCCCATGACGGTGCGGCAGCGCCGGTTACCGCAACTCCAAACACAGTGCGCTCTGGTGCCGAAATCTGGCCGGAAGCCGAGTAGTTATAAAACCACGGCACTTTATTAAATAGCCAGACCAGAAAGAACTGCGCGGCCAGTGTCGCCACCGCCAGGTAAAATCCTTTGATGCGCAAGCTCGGCAGCCCGAACCCGATACCCACCATCGCGGTAATCAATCCTGAAGTAATCACCACAACAAACATGTTCAGTTCGGGAAAGGCGACCATCAGCTTATAACTGGCATAAGCTCCCACCGCCATAAAACCACCGGTTCCGAGGCTTAACTGACCACAATAACCGGTCAGAATATTCAATCCCAACGCTGCCATTGACCAGACCAGAAACGGTAGTAAAACCGATTTTTCCCAGTAGTCATTGATGAAAAAGGGTACCACCAAAAAGGCAAACGCCAATACACCCCAAACAAACCAACGATCCAGTTTTAACGGGAAGGTCTGCTGATCTGCTGCGTAACTTGTTTTAAAGTCACCTGCTTCTCTATATAACATCTCACACCCTCTCGATAATTTTTTCGCCAAACAGGCCTTGTGGACGGAACATCAGGAATGCCAGCGCTAATACATAGGCAAACCAGTTTTCTGTCGCCCCACCGATCATGCCACCGAGCGAATACTCGAATAGCTTCTCACCGATACCGATAATCAAACCGCCGATAATTGCCCCCGGAATCGAGGTAAAACCACCCAGAATCAATACCGGTAAGGCCTTCAATGCGATCAATGATAATGAGAATTGCACACCGGATTTAGAACCCCACATGATCCCGGCTACCAACGCTACAAAACCAGCAATCGACCAGACAATAATCCAAATGGAGCGCAGAGAAATACCCACAGTCATAGCAGCCTGATGATCATCCGCTACCGCACGTAATGCCCGACCTGTCTTAGTGTACTGTGAGAACAAAGTCAGCGAGATAACCAACAAAATGGCAATTCCGGCAGCCCAGACATCCAGCACGTCAATATACATACCATAATACTCGGAGCCTTCTGACGCCCAGCCTTTGGTCACATCCTCCAGCCAGAACGAACCACCAGATGGCAAACCTACGTCCATATTCTTAATGTCAGCACCCCACATCAGGTCACCAAAACCTTCCATGAAGTAAGCCAGACCGATAGTGGTCATAAACAGAATAATCGGAGCCTGATTCACCATGTGCCTGAGCACGATGCGCTCCAGCAGCCAGGCGAACAATATCATCACGGCCATCGTACAAAGGATGGCGAGAAAAGTGTTCATCCCACTGCCCCAGTGATGAACATCAGTACCAAAGGTGGCATTAATCAAGTGTGCGAACGGTACCTGCCCAGTCTGAAAACCCACTAGCGTTAATGCAGCAAACAAGGCCATCACGCCTTGTGCATAGTTAAATATTCCGGAAGCCTTAAAAATCAGTACAAAACCCAAAGCCACCAGCGAGTACATAATTCCGGCCATCAGACCGTTCAGAATTACTTCGATTACATTCAGAAAATCAGGACTCATGACTCACTCCCAAATACGCATCAATAACCGCCTGATCATTACGCACCACATCCGGCACACCATCAGCCAGCTTACAGCCATAATCCAGCACCACCACCCGATCCGACAAATCCATCACCACACCAATATCGTGCTCAATCAGCGCAATCGTCGTACCGAACTCATCATTCATATCCAGAATAAAGCGGCACATGTCCTCTTTTTCTTCCTGATTCATTCCGGCCATCGGCTCATCCAGCAGCAATAGTTTTGCATCGGCTGCTAATGCACGCCCCAGCTCCACCCGCTTTTGCATCCCATAAGGCAAACGCCCTACCGGTGTTTTACGAATGGATTGGATGCCCAGAAAATCAATGATCTCTTCAACACGCTCACGATGTTCCAGCTCTTCACGTTCCGCCGGGCCTTTCCAGATCGCCTGCCAAAATATGTTGGTGTGCATCTTCGTCATGCGGCCTGTCATCAGGTTATCCAGCGTGGACATACCTTTAAACAACGCGATGTTCTGGAAGGTTCTCGCGACACCTTGACGGGCTACCTCATACGGCTTCATCGGGCCGCGTTTTTCACCACGGAACCAGACCTCGCCTTGCTGCGGGTGATAAAAGCCACTGATCACATTCAGCATCGAGCTTTTACCGGCACCATTCGGGCCGATAATGGCGCGAATTTCGCCTTCTTTTACATCGAAGCTAATATCGGTCAGCGCCTTAACGCCCCCGAACGACAAGGTGATATTCTTAGTTTCCAGCAAAGTTTCGCCGGTTCTGCCCGCGTTGTTATTGCTCTCACTCATCAGGCAGCCTCCCTCTTAGCAACCGGCTCAAAGGTCTTAGCATCACTAATATTCAGCGTCGCCTCAATCGCACCTTTGCGCCCATCTTCAAACGTTACTTCGGTATTGATATAACAACTATCAGCACCAGAATACAGCGCATCAATCAGCACCGCGTATTTCTCCGCCACAATCCGCCGACGTACTTTACGGGTACGGGTCAATTCACCATCATCCGGATCAAGTTCTTTATGCAAAATCAGGAAACGATGCATTTGCGAATGTGACAACATCGGATCACTGGCCAGATCAGCATTTACCTGCTCGATACTTTCCAGCATCATTTTGTAAACATCCGGGTGACCCGCTAATTCCTGATAACTCGCATACGCCACATTATTGCGTTCCGCCCAGTTACCCACCGCTTCCAAATCAATATTAATGAATGCGGTACAAGTGTCTCTACCATCACCAAAGGTCACGGCTTCTTTAATGTGCGGGAAGAATTTGAGTTTGTTCTCAATGTACTTCGGCGCAAACATCGAGCCATCGCTGAACTTACCCACGTCTTTGGCACGATCAATAATTTTCAGATGACCATTTTCAGCGAAGAAACCCGCATCACCGGTAAACACCCAGCCTTCAGCATCTTTAGTGTCAGCGGTAGATTCAGGATTCTTATAATAACTATGGAAAACACCAGGGCCACGGTACATGACCTCGCCATTATCATTAATCTTCACTTCAACATCAGGCGAAGGCACACCCACCGTATCCGCAAAAATTTCGCCATCGGGTTGCTGAGTGATAAATACGGCGGCTTCAGTCTGGCCGTACAACTGCTTGACATTGATACCCAGAGAGCGGAAGAAATCAAAAATTTCAGGGCCAATCGCTTCACCAGCGGTATATGCCAAACGAATACGACTGAAGCCCATAGTATTTTTCAGCGGGCCATACACCAGAATATTGCCCAGCCAATACATGAACTTCTCTTTACCCTCAACCGTTTCACCGTTCAGTATCTTAACGCCGGTTTCTTTCGCTATTGCCATGAAGTAGTTAAACATCTTCTGCTTCAATGGCCCGGCATCCTGCATACGGATGGTGACGGTGGTGAGGATATTTTCAAAGACACGCGGCGGGGCAAAATAATAAGTGGGGCCGATTTCCCGCAAGTCAGTGGGAATCGTCGCTTCACTCTCAGGACAGTTCACACAAAAACCAGTGATATAAGCCTGTCCGTAGGAAAAGATGTGATCCCCAACCCACGCCATAGGCAGGTAAGACAGAATTTCTTCGTCACTCCGCAGGTTATCGAACTTCACACTATTGCGGGCGGTGATAATGATATTGTCATTGGTCATCACCACGCCTTTCGGCTTACCGGTGGTGCCAGAGGTGTACAGGAAGATACCAATATCATCGTGCTTGCACTGGTTGATTTCCTGCATCAGAAAATCAGGATTTACCTTAGCATGCTTGCGCCCAGCTTCCTGTAACACAGCAAAATCATGCAAGTGGGTTCTATCATAATCCCGCAGGCCGCGTGGATCATCATAAATAATATGCTTCATATTAGGGCAGCGATCGTGGATTTCCAGCATCTTATCGACCTGTTCCTGATCTTCCGCCAGCACAAAACTGACCTCAGCATGATCCAATACATATTGAATCTCATCAGCCACAGAATCCTGATAAACCGGCACCGGAATACCACCCAGGCACTGTGCAGCACACATACCCCAGTACAAACGCGGACGGTTTGTACCAACGATAGCGAGCTTATCACCTCGCTTGAAACCCAGCGTCGCCAAACCATTAGCCAATGCGAAAATTTCATCACGCATTTCTGACCATGTCCAGGTCTGCCATACCCCAAGGTCTTTTTCACGAATCGCTGGCTTCTTCGCAAAGCGCTCAGCGTTTTCGATCAACAACCGGGGAAATGTATCGCTCTTGTTATCCATTCAGCCTCCACCTCAGTATGGTTAACATACTTATCCCCTATTATCCTAAACAGGTTAAGGGGAACTGTCCAAGGAC
>CALHAO010000332.1 GCA_937931765.1 uncultured Thiotrichaceae bacterium | reverse complement strand
TTAGATACTAACCATGTAGAATGCACGATTTGGTTTACCTACCTGATTTTAGATTGTGACTAATGTGAGTAATAACAAAACAACAACAGTTGGCGCTGTTGACAAAATAGCTATTGTCGGAGTGGCTTGCCGCTTTCCGGGAGATGTTGAGTCTCTGAGCGATTATTGGGAGGTGTTGAGCGAAGGTCGGGACGTGGTCACTGAGGTCGGTGAGGATCGTTTTGGCGCTGAGTTTTATCAACACCCCAAGCGTAAAGAAAAGGGCAGGAGTGTAACTTTTTCGGCAGGAATGTTGTCGGATGTTGAAAGTTTTGATGCTGAATTCTTTGGCATCTCTCCGCGTGAAGCCGAACAACTGGATCCTCAGCAGCGGTTATTGCTGGAGCTGTCCTGGGAGGCTCTCGAAAATGGCGGTCAGGTACCGGATAATTTATCAGGCTCGGACTGTGCGGTTTATGTGGGTATTGCCAGTACGGACTACCTGAATCGGCGGGTGGATGATCCGGCCTCCATGGATGCTTACACCATGACGGGGAACACTGCTAGTCTGGCCTCGAACCGCATTTCTTATATCTATAATTTACACGGCCCCAGTGTGTCTGTGGACACCGCTTGCTCATCATCATTGGTTGCCATCCACCATGCTTGCCAGGCGATTCGTTCTGGTGAGTCGAGTATGGCAATCGCGGGTGGGGTGAATATGTTGTTGCACCCGTTTGCTTTTGTTGGTTTTTCTCAGGCATCAATGCTTTCTGAGCGAGGCCGTTGCCGTACCTTTGATGAAGGCGGAGATGGTTACGTGCGTGCTGAAGGGGCTGCGGTTTTATTTTTAAAACCTTTGACGCAGGCGGAAGCTGATGGTGATCCGATTCATGGTGTAATTGTCGCTTCAGGCATTAACTCTGACGGTCGCACGAACGGTATTACAGTGCCGAGTGCCAATCAACAAGGTGCGCTGTTGCGTAAGATCTATGGCCAGGCTGGTGTGGATGTTAATGACCTGGTTTACCTTGAAGCACATGGAACGGGAACCTCAATAGGTGATCCCATCGAAACTCGTGCTATCGGTGAGGTGCTGGGTCAGGCACGGGATGCGGATAATCCATTACTGATTGGTTCGGTAAAAAGTAACCTGGGCCACATGGAAACAGCTTCTGGTATGGCTGGCTTACTCAAAGCTTTGCTAACCCTGGAAAAACAAACCATTCCTGCTTCACTGCATGTAGAAACGCTGAATCCGAATATTCAGTTTGACGAGCATAATTTACGGGTAGTGACAGAGACCACCGCCTTAAAACCTAAGGGAAATCGTCGGCAGTTGATCGGCGTTAATTCATTTGGTTTTGGTGGTGCTAATGCCCATGTTCTGGTTGAGCACTATGAGCCTGCTGCACAAAACTTACCTTCACCTGATACTAATGAGTTAGCTAGTCAATCTGACCGCTCTGATCAATTACCCCCGTTGCTTTTATCGGCCCAGAATGAGGCAGCGTTATCGGCGCTGGCTGGTCGCTATGCTGATTTTTTAAGTGAAGAGGGCAGTAACTATTACGATACGGCATGGTCGGCACTTCATCATAGGCAACAATTGAACCATGGCTTAGTATTACACCCTACTAGTCATAAGCACGCTATTCAGACATTGAAGCTCTATGCGGCGGGTGAAAATAAGTTGAAGTCTGTGCATAGCGGACAGTTGATGAAGTCGGATGCCAGGCTGGCATTGGTTTTTTCCGGCAATGGCTCGCAATGGCAGGGCATGGGGCAGGTGCTGTTGGAGCAGAGTACCGTGTTTCGCGCGGCGGTGGAAGAAGTTGATGTTTTGTTGTCAGCCTATACAGATTATTCGTTGTTGGATGAATTTGCTGCCTCCGAACAGGATTCGCGCCTGCACCTGACTGAAGTGGCGCAACCGATGCTGTTTGCCTTTCAGGTAGGCACGGTGCGGGTGCTCGAACAGATGGGTTTGCGGCCTGTAGCCGTCACTGGCCATAGTGTCGGGGAAGTCGCTGCAGCGTGGGCTTGCGGTGCATTGTCACTGGAACAGGCAGTACGGGTTATTTATGAGCGTAGCCATGCGCAGGCTAAAACGGCTGGGAAAGGCCGTATGGCTGCAGTTGCACTGGGTGTTGATGCAGTGACGGCAAAGCTGGTTGAGTTGGGGCTTGAGGATAAGGTGGAAATTGCCGGGATAAACAGCCCTGGTGCGGTGACATTATCAGCTGGGTTGGATGATCTGGAGGCTTTGGGAGGATTATTAAGCAAGGATGATATTTTCTTCCGGATATTAGATCTCGATTATGCCTTCCATAGTCATCATATGGACCCGGTTCAGGATGATTTGTTTGTTGCTTTAGAAGGTCTGCAGTCAGTTGAAGAGGAAACGGATGTTCAGTTTGTTTCTACCGTGAAAGGCGGTGTTGTTGTCGGAAATGAGTTGGATGCTAACTATTGGTGGGAAAATATTCGACGACCTGTGTTGTTTAATGATGCATTAAATACGCTGATTGATGCGGAGGTGTCCCTCTTTCTGGAAGTCGGGCCGCATGCCATCTTGCGTAGTTATATCGCTGAGTGTTTGAAAGCTAAAAATAAGGCAGGTGAAATACTTATTTCCGGTAAGCGCAAACAAGAGAAAGTTGAGCGTTTACGTGAAGTCGTTGATAGTAGTTGGTTGATGGGCTGCCAGCCTGATTTGTCAGCCTATTTCCGTTCGCCTGGTCGCTTAGTTTCTTTGCCCACTTATCCGTGGCAGCGTGAACGTTACTGGTATCCGCTGACCACTGATGGTTATGACCTGGTTAATCGGCGGCGGGTACACCCTTTGCTGGGTTACAGTTTGAAAGATGCTGATGCGAGTTGGGAAAATCGGCTGGATACTTCGGTTGTGCCGTACTTGTCTGATCACGTGGTCGATGGTGTGGTGGTGGTGCCTGCTGCGGCTTACGTTGAAATGGCACTGGCAGCCTCATCGCAATGGTATAAAACCGATTCTCATGTGATTGAGGATTGTGAAATTCGTGCGCCCATTATTCTGGATGATGATCAT
>CALHAO010000331.1 GCA_937931765.1 uncultured Thiotrichaceae bacterium | reverse complement strand
GCATCGGTGAAACGATCACAAATAACCCACTGCCCTTGTTCCAGGGCAGGAATAATTTTACGCTGAAGATGCTCATTTCTTGCTGCAAACATCAGCAATAATTCTGTATCTGCATGCATATCCGGCAGATCCGGATTCAGCAATACCGTACGAATCGCCTCGCTGACCTCCGTTCCACCCGGCTCACGGGTAGTGATGGCATCAATACCTTGTTGCCGCAGGTAATCTACTACGGATTGCACATGGGTGGTCTTACCTGCACCTTCGCCACCTTCCAAGGTAATGAAACAGCCACGTAACGTGTGTGTCATCTATTTATCTCCCTGATAACGGGACTTTTTGCCATTTAATTGGTATTTGATCACTGCCTTGCGATGCTGTTTATAGTTGTCCGAGAAAAAATGCCGACCATCGCCCAAACCGGTAGCTACAAAATACAAAGCAGTGGTTTCCTGAGGGTTAAATACAGCATCTAATGCCGCTTTGCCCACGGTTGAAATCGGCGTCGGCGGTAAACCCTTACGGGTATAAGTATTGTAAGGAGTATCTCTGCGTAAATCCTTCTTGCGGATATTACCGTCGTAGCCCTCACCCATGCCATAAATAACCGTCGGATCAGTCTGTAACAACATGCCTTTTTTCAGGCGACTCAGGAAAACCTGTGCAATTAAAGGACGCTCATCGGGCACACCTGTCTCTTTTTCCACAATAGACGCCAGAATCAAAGCATCGTAAGAAGTCTTCAGATAGGGGCTGCCGCCCTCATACTTATCCCACATAGCAGCCAAAGTTTTCACCATAGTGTCATAACTACGCTGCAGCACATCCAGGTCAGTAGTGCCTTTAGGGAAATTATAAGTATCCGGGAAAAACCACCCTTCAGGATGAGTTCCTTGTGGTGCACCCAGTTTTTCCATCAGTTGCGCATAATCGGCTTCGGTTAACGTCTGAACCAAATGAGGGTGCGATTTCACACTATTGATAATTTCTTTGTAACTACGCCCTTCAATAAAACCAATCTGATACTGGATAGTTTTACCAGAAGTGAAGCGCTTCAACAGATCATCGGTATTCATCCCCTTTTCCAATGGATACTCACCCGCCTTAATTTTACTCGCTTGTTCGGTCACTCTGGCATGCGCGATAAACAACCACTCCGGCTTAAGATACGGAATATTAGTGGCTGGCAATACATTTTGCGCTGCCAGTTGCCGGGCAACCTTGCGGATATTACTGCCGGACTCAATGTTAAAGGTATTATCTTCGCCAACAAGATGCACTGGCTTGTCCAGAAACAACTGATACTGCTGATAACCATAAGCAGCAGCGGCACCCGCAAGAAGAACCAGCACTCCCAACACGATGAAAAAACGCTTCATAAAACCCCGATATGTAATTTCAGATCAATTGTTGTTTATTGATTAATGATGCCAGAAATGGCAGAAAGGTAAAGTTAGAGATGACTTCGAATGAATTGTTTGGTGGTTACATTATGAGCTAGATAAGCGAGTGTACCAAAGGTAAAACACCTTTGGCACACTACGAATCAGACGATCACATCTTTTTGAAGATCAATGTGCCGTTAGTACCGCCAAAACCAAATGAATTACTCATAGTGACGTTAACCGTAGTCTCACGCGCCACATTAGGAATGTAATCCAGATCACATTCCGGGTCCTGATTATCCATATTGATGGTGGGGGGCAATACCTGGTCACGGATAGCCAATACAGAGAACACTGCCTCAATACCACCCGCAGCACCCAATAAATGACCTGTCATCGATTTGGTGGAGCTGATTGCTACCTTATTAACATCTGCACCAAAAGCCAGCTTTGCAGCTTCTGTTTCAGCTTTATCACCCGCAGGCGTTGAAGTACCGTGTGCATTGACATAATCAATATCACTGGTATTCAGACCCGCATCATTCATCGCATTTCTCATGCAACGTGCAGCGCCTTCACCACCCAGCGAAGGTGTGGTCATATGATAGGCATCACTACTCATGCCATAACCAACTAATTCGCAATAAATACGTGCGCCACGTGCCTTAGCAAACTCGTACTCTTCCAGTACTAGTACACCTGCACCGTCACCCAGTACAAAACCATCACGATCCTTATCCCAAGGGCGACTCGCCGCTTCCGGATCATCGTTACGGGTTGATAGTGCACGAGCAGCAGCAAAGCCACCGATACCCAATGGAGTAGACCCCATTTCAGCACCACCGGCTACCATAGCATCCGCATCGCCATAGCTGATCATTCGCGCCGCATCGCCAATACAGTGTGCTGCGGTGGTACAGGCAGACACAATCGACATGTTCGGCCCTTTAAGACCATACATAATCGACAGATTACCCGCGACCATATTGATAATACTAGCGGGCACAAAGAACGGTGAGATTTTACGAGGGCCACTTTTCAGGAAAGCGTCATAGTTACGCTCGATAGTCCCCAGACCACCAATACCCGACCCCATGACCACACCAATACGCTCTGCATTTTCTTCAGTCACTTCCAGACCGGCATCGCGCATAGCATCAACGCCTGCACCGATACCATAATGGATAAACGGGTCCATTTTTTTCTGGTCTTTCGGTTTAATATATTGATTAACATCAAAGTCTTTGACATTACCGGCAATCTTCACACTGAAATTACTGGCATCGAAAAGATCAGGGCTAATTGAGTTAATACCACTCTTGCCTGCTTTAATATTACCCCACGCTGTTTCCAGCTCAGAACCAACGGGGGAAACGATCCCCAGACCGGTAACTACTACACGTCTCCTGGACAATTCTGTGCACCTTTTCTGCTTCAATCAATTTTTACAGACCATGACTGGGAAAACCTTATGCCATGATCTGCACACCTGTTGACAGTGTCGCCGTCAATCAGCCTTATTGGCATTAACGTAATCGATAGCCAACTGAACCGTGGTAATTTTCTCAGCCTCTTCATCAGGAATTTCAGTACCAAATTCCTCTTCCAAAGCCATCACCAGTTCAACCGTATCCAGTGAGTCCGCGCCCAGATCGTCGATGAAAGAAGACTCATTCTTTACTTCTGCTTCGTCCACTCCTAACTGCTCAACTACGATCGCTTTGACGCGAGTTTCAATATCACTCATGATGTTTCGTTCCTTATAATAAAAAAATGCGTGCAAAAATAAGCATGCACAGGTTACTAATAATCTTTTATCCCCGCTTCAGCATACAGCGGACTTTAATGCTCAAAAACATTAATCATGCTGATTACCTGGCACGTATTGTATTGAAAACCTGCAGTTCATGCCAGCAACATCTATACCATGCTCATTCCACCATTCACATGAATGGTCTCACCCGTCACATAAGCCCCCATCGAGGAAGCCAAAAACAATACCGCTGCGGCAATTTCTTCAGGCTGCCCCAAACGCGCTAAGGGAATGTTATTTAACATGGGGGCACGTTGCTCTTCAGACAACTCACGGGTCATATCTGTATCAATAAAACCGGGAGACACCACATTAACTGTCACACCACGCGAACCAATTTCACGCGCCAGAGACTTAGAAAATCCAACTAATCCGGCCTTGGCAGCAGCATAATTGGCCTGCCCCGGATTACCGGTAGTGCCCACAACCGAAGCTATGGAAATAATTCGGCCTTTCTTTGCTTTCATCATGCCACGAAGACAGGCTTTACTCATACGGAAAGCCGAACTCAGGTTGGTATTGATAATGCTGTCCCACTCATCATCTTTCATCCGCATCAGCAAGTTATCACGGGTAATACCGGCATTATTCACCAGAATACTCACCGCACCAAAATCTTTATTCACCGTTTTCAATACATCGGTGACTGAGTCACTGCTGGCCACATCCAACACCATGCCCTGGCCACTGATGCCCGCTTCCTGCAAATAAGCAGTAATGGCCTCAGCACCCCGTTCACTGGTCGCCGTGCCAATTACCGTAGCGCCCTGTTTGCCCAGCGTTTCAGCAATCGCCCGACCAATACCACGACTGGCACCGGATACTAACGCCAGCTCACCCTGCAAATTGGTTAATTCAGTCATTTATGCTCCCTCACTTAACTTTAAAGCCGCTTCCAGGCTGGCATTATCAAATACTGCCGCAGCTTTCATGCGCCGCTCAATACGCTTGTTCAGCCCGGTCAACACCCGGCCCGGCCCAAACTCAATC
>CALHAO010000330.1 GCA_937931765.1 uncultured Thiotrichaceae bacterium | reverse complement strand
CTGAAATCACGCCTGCTTTGTTCCATGAAGGTGAAGTTAACGGTAAGCCGGTGCGTTCAGTGATGGTATTGCTGGCTGAGCAGTATTTGGATGAACAATATTCACCAGAGAATGCCGAGAAAATTTGTGGTGTTCCGGCTGAGCAGATTGAGCGCATGGCGTTGGAAATGGCGCATGTGGCGTTTAAAGAAACCATCGAAATTGATGTGCCGGAAGGCTGGACTGACTGGGCGGGTCGCAAGCATTATAAGTTTATCGGGCGTCCGGTTTCTATGCATGCTATGCGCGGTATCTCTGCGCATTCCAATGGTTTCCAGACCTGTCGTGCGATTCACTTCTTACAGATTATGTTGGGTACCATTGATTGTCCGGGCGGACATTTGGCTAAGCCGCCTTATCCTAAACATATTCCGCCATCCCTAAAACCTGCTAAAGAGTGTGCACCGAATACACCATTGAAAGGCCCACCGTTAGGCTTCCCGACTTGCCCTGAAGATTTGGTTATTGACGAAAATGGTCAGCCAAAACGTATTGATAAAGCTTTCTCCTGGGATGCGCCCATATCGAATCATGGCCTGATGCACATGGTCATCACCAATGCGGTGAATGGTGATCCCTACGAGATTGATACATTGATGATGTTCATGGCCAATATGGCGTGGAACTCGACAATGAATACCGCTGAAGTGCAGAAGATGTTGTGTATGCAGAAGGATGATTCTCCGGCTGATGATCCGCAATATAAGATTCCGTTTATTGTGGTGTCCGATGCGTATCATTCCGAGATGGTTAACTTCGCTGATCTGATTATTCCTGATACGACTTATCTGGAGCGTTGGGATACGATTTCCATGCTGGATCGCCCGATCTCTGAGCCACATGTGGCTGCTGATGCAATTCGCCAGCAGGTGGTTAAGCCTGAGCGTGATGTGTTGTCATGGCAGGAAGTGCAGTTAGAAATGGGTGCACGCCTGGGCTTTCCGGCTTTGGTTAATGCTGATGGTTCGCGCAAGTTTGAAGGTGGCTATAAAGATTTCATCACCAACTGGGAAAAAGAGCCGGGAATTGGTTTTCTCGCTGGTTGGCGTTTGGATGAAGAGGGTAATGAGGTTCATCTGCGTGGTAAGCCGAATCCGAAGCAGTGGGAGCGTTATGAAGAGAACGGTGCGTTCTTTGAAATGCACTTGCCGGAGCACATGCGTTACTACCGTCATGCGAATAAAGATTATCTGGAATTTGCTAAAGAAGCCGCTTGGGTTGGGTCGACTGACCAGATTGTAATTGAGTTGTACTCTGAAACACAGCAGCGCTTTAAGCTGGCAGGACAAGGTTTGTATGACGGGCCAATGCCAACCGAGGCGCACCATAAAGAGCGTTTGAGCACTTATTTCAATCCGCTGCCGTTTTACTATAAGCCGATTGAGCAGGCTCGCATTGATGAAGATGAGTATCCGTTTTTTGCGGTGAATCAGCGTCCGATGTTTATGTATCACTCCTGGGATTCGCAGAATGCCTGGTTACGGCAGATTTGTGCACAGAATTTTATGTACATGAATCGTGCACGTGGCGAGGAAATCGGCATTGAGGATGAGTCCTGGTGCTGGGTTGAATCGCATAATGGTAAAATCCGTGTACAGATCAAACTGATGGAAGGTTGTCAGTCGGATACGGTGTGGACATGGAATGCGATTGCTAAGCAGCGTGGTACCTGGGGTCTGAGTAAGGATGCCAATGAGTCAAATGACGGCTTCCTGATGAATCACCTGATTTCTGAGCTGTTGCCACAAAATGGTGATGCAGAAGATAAGGTGACTAACTCTGATCCTATCACTGGACAGGCAGCTTGGTATGATCTGAAGGTGAAGATTTATCCGGCGGATGAAACCGGTACCTGGCCAATATTCCCGGTGATTAAGCCGTTGCCGAATGCTACGCCGTCACCGGAAATACTGCGCTATAACACGCACACTGCTGTGAACGTGATACGTCCGATGGAGGATGTGCTTTCTCGTGGCAGTGTTCATGATGAAAATCGGGGAGCTAAGTCATGAAATTAGGATTAGTTATTGATTTAGATGTATGTGTCGGCTGCCATGGTTGCGCCGTTTCATGCAAGCAGTGGAACACTTCTGGTACGACAGGGCCGTTAACAGATTATAAGCCTTACGGTGAAGATCCGAGTGGCGTGTGGTTTAACCGCATTCGCCATTATGAAGTCGGTGATTATCCGAACAATAAAACCATCAATTTTCCGATGTCCTGTAATCATTGTGAACAGGCAGATTGTGTTGATGTGTGTCCAACGGGCGCGAGTTATAAGCGTGCGGAAGATGGTATTGTTCTGGTGGATCAGGATAAGTGCATGGGCTGTAATTATTGCTCATGGGCCTGTCCATACGGTGCACGTGAACTGGATCGTGAATCCGGCACGATGAAAAAGTGTACTTTGTGCATTGACCGTATCTATGACGAGAATTTGCCGGAAGAAGATCGCCAGCCTTCGTGCGTGATGACCTGTCCGTCCAATGCGCGTCATTTTGGCGATTTTGATGATCCGGAGTCCAATGTCAGCAA
>CALHAO010000329.1 GCA_937931765.1 uncultured Thiotrichaceae bacterium | reverse complement strand
TTCATGCACTGCGCTGTCCAGTTCGTAGGCAAAGGTCGGATCATTATTTTCAATGCCGAATAAGCCATAGGTATTTTTATCCACCTGCGTTTTTGGTGTGGCGGTCAGCCCGATTAACAGCGCGTCGAAGTAGTCAAAAATGGCACCGTATTTCTGGTACACCGAACGGTGCGCCTCATCGATAATAATCAGGTCAAAATGGCCGACACCATAAAAGCGCTCGCCATCGCGCAGTGAGCCGTCGATGCGGTTCATAATGGTGGGGTAGGTGGAGAATACCAGCCGTGTGCCGTCGTCCTCTTTTTCTTTGGTGAGGTCGATAGCGGAAAGGTTAGGCAGGTGGGTATTAAAAGCCCCTTTGGCCTGTGAGACCAGCGCATTTCTATCCGCCAGAAACAACACGCGCTTGACCCAATTACACTTGCTGAACATATCCACCAGTGCGGCGGCGGTGCGGGTTTTACCGCTGCCGGTGGCCATGACTAACAGGCTACGGCGTTCGCGTCCGCGTAATTGGTTTTCGCTATTTTGCGTCACACAATTTTCCGCCACCCGCGCGATGGCTTCGAGCTGATACGGGCGGCCTTTTCCGGCGATGTCCTGATTTACCGTAAACTCACGCGGATCGCTGCGGCTGGTGCGGCGGTCGATTAATAACTGTAATTCGTCTTTGCTGTAAAAGCCCTGTACCCGCCGCTCCGGATAAAACTGGTCGTCCCACAGGTAGGTTTCAAAGCCATTGCTGTAGAAAATCACCGGACGCTGGTCGTGCATTTGCTGCAGGCAATCAGCGTATAATTCGGCCTGATGTTTGCCTTTGCGTGGGCTGACCAGGGTGTTTTTGGCTTCGATCACCGCCAGTGGCAGGCCATCATCGCTCCACAGCACATAATCCACATAACCGATGCCGCTGGGGTTAGTGCTTTGTGGCATACCGCGTACTTCGTATTCCAGCTCACGGCCCATGCGCAGATTATCCCAGCCGCATTCTTTTAGTGAGACATCGATATAACGGCGGCGGGTTTGGGCTTCTGGGGTTTCCGGTGGTACGGCAATTTCTATATCAACGGACTGTTCGCGTTGTTGTCTCAGGGCGGTCAGTTCGGCCTGATGTTGTTCCAGCTGGCGTTTTAAGGCGGCATTTTGCTGTGTCTGTTCGGCTATTTTTTTCTCTGCCTCACGCGCCATGCGGTTTTTGTAATCGATATTATCCTGTAACTTTTTAATCTGTTTGGCATCGTCTTTGTGGCTGACAGGTTTGGCGGTTTGTGCAGCGTTCGGGCGCGGGATCAGGGCTTCATCAAATACCTGAGTGTCCGGGGTTTGTTTGCTGTAATAAATCGCCAGATGACGCAACAGGCGGAACAGGTATTTCAGGGAATCTACAGCCTCGTCTGCATTGACGCGGGTGCCGTGTGCGGCGTTATTACCGATTTTGCGGATCAGGTGTAATTCATTCAGTAGCTGTTGGTTGAACAGTTCGCTAAAGCAGGGTTCCTGCATCAGGGAGTTGAGGTCAGTGCGCCACGGGCGGGTGAATTTGCGATCGTTTTCATAAAGCCAGTTGACTGCGTTTTCGAGTGTGCTGCGGCAGAACATGGCGGTTGCGGTGGGGGAGTCGTAGGTGAGGCGTTCGGCTTCGTGGGCATCGGCGTAGAGCTGGGGGAAGTCTGCTTTGATGAAGGTGAAGTTGCTCATTGGCGATGCTTTTTTGGCTCTTGAGGTGGGTTTGGTTAGTGTATCAAAAAACAGCAGGTGGGGAGTTTACATTTTTATGCGCTTAAAAAAGGAGAATTTTACATTTTTATGCGCGTAAAAGTGTTTTATAGTGGAGTGGGGTTTTACCGGAGCACTAAAAATGAAACGCTTACTACTTGAAAAACTACTGCACTGGAAGGCAAAAAAGAAGCGCAAGCCATTGGTGGTCGATGGCGCGAGGCAGACCGGTAAAACTTACCTGTTGAAAAATCTGTTGGGCAGCACGTTTGAACATACGCTGCATCTGGATTTTCTCGAAAACCCGGATTTATCGGAGGCTTTCGCGGCTTCTTTGACGCCGGAGGATGTGATCAGCAATCTCGAATTGTTAACCGGTCAGGTGTTTAACCGCGATAAAGATTTACTGATTCTGGATGAGATTGGTGAGTGTCCGCGAGCGATTACCTCCCTGAAGTATTTTGCGGAAAAAGCGCCTGAGATGTTTGTTATCGCCAGTGGCTCTAATATTGGTTTGTTGAAGTCGTTTCCGGTGGGTAAGGTTGAGCAGCATCAGTTGCGGCCACTGACTTTCCGTGAGTTTTTATGGGCATCCGGTCAGCCTATGCTTACCAAGGCTTTTGAGAGTCAGGCTAACTCACCGGCTGCGCATACCAAGCTGTTTGAGCAGCTGACGGATTATTATTTTACGGGCGGGATGCCTGAGGCAGTGGCCGCCTGGTTTGAGCTGGCGGACATTAGTATTTTGGAGCGGGTGGATGCGGTTAGCACTATTCATTCTGATTTGGTGGAGGGTTATAAGCGTGACTTCGGCAAGTATTCGGGGAAGTTGGATGCTCAGTTGATTGAGTCCGTTTTTACGCATATTCCGTCGCAGTTGTCGGCGGTGTTTGATGATTCTGTGAAGCGTTTTAAATTTAAAGGGGTGTATGACAGCAGGTCACGTTATGCGGATTTTGAAAGTGCTATTTCGTGGTTGCACCGTTGTCGGCTGACTTTGCAGAATTACCCGGTGGAAGGCAGCCCGAGGTCACCACTGGCGGCTTATAAAAAGGATAATAAGGTCAAGCTGTTTCTGTTTGATGTGGGCTTGCTTAACCACATGCTGGGCACGAATTACAAGGAAATCAGGCTACAGGGGTATGAGTACAAAGGTTATATTGCTGAGAATTTTGTGCAGCAGGAATGGGCGGCTCAGGGCGTTGAACCGAGTTTTTCATGGGGGGATGCGCGGGCTGAGGTGGAGTTTATTATCGCTAATGATGCAGGGCAGGTGGTGCCGGTTGAGGTGAAGAGTGGTAAGCGTACCCGTGCAAAGTCGTTGCAGTCTTATGTGGCTAAATGCAATCCGCATAAAACCATTAAATTAACCGGTACTCAGGGGTCGTCCGTGCTGGAAAAAGAGCATATTGTGATGCCGCTTTATTATGCGGAGTATGTGTTGGGGGTTGTTTAGTCAGACTCCCCCGCTAGTATTTTAGCCTGTGCAATCAACCCCGGAGACAGGCGATATTGATGTTCC
>CALHAO010000328.1 GCA_937931765.1 uncultured Thiotrichaceae bacterium | reverse complement strand
AATCTCAGCTTCAGTAAATTCAGGCACTGGCTGCTGATCAAACAGAGCACCTTCAGCATCACCCGTCTCACTCATAGCGCCCAGTTGTGCTGTTGTTACATAACATTTATCAGCATCAAGCAGGAAAGCCGATACTTTAGTTGCTTCACCAAAACACACCGGCAGCATGCCACTGGCCAATGGATCAAGACTTCCGGTATGACCGGCTTTGGCTGCCTGGTACAGAAAACGGGCATCTTGCAGCACTCTGTTACTGGAAGCCCCTAATGACTTATCCAGCAACAAAATGCCATTTAATTTACGGAAATTACGACGTGCCACATTGCACCTGTGCCAGTAGGATCAACGGACTTTAATCACGTGCCTGCTGATCAGTAACATCATCCGACTCATCTTCAGGATGATTCGCACGGTCATCAGCAACCACTTTGTCGATCAGCGCCGACAACGCATTACCTTTAACTTGGGTATCATCGTAGAAAAACCGCAGACTAGGCGTAATACGTAACTTCATACCACGGCCTAATTCGTGACGCAGGAAACCAGCGGCATTGTTCAATGTCTCTTCAGCCACTTTACCCTGCTCAGCATCCAATACATCGAACCAGATTTTGGCATGCGACAAGTCTTTAGTCACACTAACATCAAGTAATGTGACTAAACCCACACGCGGGTCTTTCACCTGTTCACGAATCAACACTGAAAGGTCACGGCGAATCTGCTCGGCAACGCGCTCAGATCGCGCGAAGCCGTGTGAGGAATGTTTTGGCATCAGATCGTACGTGCTACTTCAACGTATTCGAAGACTTCGATTTGGTCACCTGCCTGTACATCGTTGTAGTTCTTAACTGCGATACCACACTCTGTACCCAGGCTAACCTCTTTCACATCGTCACGGTGACGACGTAATGATTCGAGTTCACCTTCAAAAATAACTACATTGTCACGTAATACACGAATAGGATTACCCTTGCGTACCGCACCATCAACCACCAGACAACCTGCAACCTGTCCGAATTCAGATGATTTAAACACATCCTTAACTTCAGCCAGACCAGTGAAGACTTCCTTAGTTTCAGGTGACAACATGCCACTCATTGCGTCACGTACATCGTTGATTACGTCATAAATAATGCTGTAATAACGAATTTCGACATCACTTTCCTGTGCATTTTTACGTGCCGTGCCGTCGGCACGAACATTAAACGCGATCACAATCGCTTTGGAAGCTGCAGCCAGATCAATGTCACTGCCGTTCATACCACCAACACCGGAAGCAATAATCCTGACTTCAATTTCATCCGTAGATAACTTAGCCAGTTCGCTGCGAATCGCCTCGACACTACCCTGTACATCACCTTTAACCAACAAGTTAACCTGTTGTTTATCCGGAGATTCCATCTGGTTAAGCATATTGTCCAGCTTGGTACTCTGCTGTGCAGCAAAGCGTGTATCACGTTGTTTTTCACGACGCACATCAGCCACTTCACGTGCCTTGCGCTCATCAGAAACCACAAAGGCTTCATCACCCGCTTCCGGCGCTGCTGACAGACCCAATACAGACACTGGAATCGATGGCCCAGCCTCTTTAACAGGACGACCTCCTTCATCAAACAGTGCACGAACACGACCGTATTCAGTGCCACAAAGCAGAATATCACCCTTGCGCAAAGTACCTTCACGCACCAGAACCGTAGCGACCACACCGCGACCGCGTTCAATACTGGCTTCGATCACAGTACCTTTTGCCGGTGCTTCCACCGCTGCTGTCAGCTCCTGAACTTCAGCCACCAGTAAAATAGTCTCTAACAGTGCATCAATACCATCACCAGTTTTAGCTGAAATACGCGCAACCGGTACATCACCACCCCAGTCTTCTGTCAGTACTTCATTTTGAGATAGTTCACTTAATACACGATCCGCATCAGCACCGGCCTTATCCATCTTATTGATAGCAACAATCATCGGCACACCTGCTGCTTTAGCATGCTTAATGGCTTCTTTAGTCTGAGGCATCACCCCGTCATCAGCCGCCACGATAAGGATAATAATATCCGTCACCTGAGCACCACGCTCACGCATTTGGGTAAACGCCGCATGTCCCGGCGTATCCAGGAATGAAATCGTGCCCTGATCCGTCTCAACATGGTAAGCACCAATATGCTGCGTAATGCCACCAGCTTCACCGGAAGCTACCCGTGATTCACGGATGTAATCCAGCAAGGAGGTCTTACCATGATCAACGTGACCCATAATTGTGACCACAGGCGGACGGACAGTCTCGGCGAAGTCTTTGCCTTCACCCAAAACGCCAGCCAACAACGCATCGTCATCCATTTCCTTTTCTGGCTTGGCAATATGACCCAATTCTTCGGTCACCAACATCGCGGTTTCCTGATCAATCACCTGATTGATGGTCACCATCATGCCCATTTTCATCATCGCTTTGATAATGTCAGTCGCACGAATCGATAATTTCTGAGCCAAGTCAGTTACAACAATCGTTGCCGGTACTTCAATTTCATGTACCACTGGAGCCGTCGGCATTTCAAAACCGTGCTTTACTTCACCACGGTCAACCTTAACTTCACGCTTACCACCACGACGATTATTGCCACCACGAACGTTGCCACGCGGATTTTCACGTTCACGGGTACGAATCTTTTTCTTATCCTTACGCGTGACTGTCGTCGGGTTAGCTGGCTTGTCTCCTGGCTTAGCAGCAGGGGCTGCTGTAGCACCAGGCTTTGCAGGCGCTGCTGGCTTAGCTGCAGCTGGTTCTGCTTTCTTCTCAGCCGGTTTTGACGCTGCCACCTTAGCAGCCTCTGCCGCTGCTCTCGCAGCTTCTTCTGCCTTTAACCTGGCTCTCGACGGGCGACGTTTCAATGCTGAAGCTGCATCCTTACGCGCGGCATTAGTCACCGCCTCATGACGCTCTTTAGCTGTCATTTCCATCGGGTTCTTCTTCGGAACTGGCTTAACCTCTTCAGCAGGTGCAGCTTCCTGCACGGGAGCAACTACTTCAGCGGGCGTTTCAGCCGGAACACTATCCTGAACTACTGGCTCAGGTTTAGCCTCTGTTGCAACAACTTTAGCTTGTTCTACAGGTGCAGGAGCGACTTCCGGTGCTGATTCGAACGGTGTCTCTACTGCTACCTTAGCCACAACTTCTGCCGGAGTATCAACAATTTCAGGTGTCACCGGTTCTGATACCGGAGCTTCGACTGGCTTTTCAGGCTCAGCCACACCATTATCGCGACGCAGTCTGGAAGCTTCCAGCTCACGACGTCCCTGCTCAGCTTTCTGGATCAGGCTTTCACGTTCAAGACGAGCCTGCTCGGCCTGACGCGCCAATTCATCAGCACGCGCTTCAGCGGCAACATCAACCGAAGCAGCAGCAGGCGCATTGTCTTTACGCAAACCTAAGGTTTTTTTACGCCTTACTTCAATACCCGGCTTTTTTGCACCACCGGCAGCATTGCGGCTTTTCAGCGTGATCTTTTTCCCACCACTGGCAGGAGTATCATCAACACCTTCACGCATCCCTTCCAGTAGCCTTAATTTTTGTGCATCCGTAATCTTATCTTCCGGACTACTGACTTCTATTCCTGCTCGTTTCAATTGACGCATCAACACATCAACGGGAGCCTTCACCATCTTGGCGAGTTCACTTACTTCAATATCTGACATATTTTTGTCTCCCGTTAGTTAGTCTGACTGCTCTTCCGCAAACCATGGCGCTCTCGCGGTCATGATCAGAGCGGCGGCCCGTTCTTCATCCATTCCTTCAATATCCAGCAATTCATCCACTGCCAACTCGGCAAGGTCTTCCATTGTCCGGACTTCACGTGCGGCCAATACATAAGCCAACTCTTTATCCATACCATCCATTTCTAACAAGTCATCAGCCGGTATCGGTGCATCCTGCACAATTGCCTCAGTCAGCAACGCAGTCCGGGCACGGTTTCTTAACTCATCGATAATTTCTTCATCAAATGCTTCGATTTCAAGGAATTCTTCACGGGCAACATAAGCCACTTCTTCCAGTGTGGAAAAACCCTCTTCCACCAGTACAATCGCCACATCTTCCTCAACATCCAACTTATCAGAGAATAATTCAAGGATAGCCTGTTGCTCAGCCAATGTTTTAGCTTCAGCATCCTCAACACTCATGACATTCAGTGTCCAGCCGGTCAATTCGCTAGCCAAACGTACATTTTGCCCGCCTTTACCGATAGCTTGAGACAGACGTTCCTGATCAACGCCAATATCCATGGATTGATTATCTTCATCAACCACGATGGATAATACTTCAGCCGGAGCCATCGCGTTCATGACAAATGTCGCGATATCCTCATCCCACAGTACAATATCAACACGCTCACCGTTTAATTCAGTCGTCACGGTCTGAATACGCGAACCACGCATACCGACACAAGCACCTACCGGATCAATATTAGGCAAATTAGCCCGCACCGCTACCTTGGCTCTCGCACCAGGATCACGGGCCGCACCCATTATATCAATCATTTCCTGATTGATCTCAGGTACTTCCAGCTTCATCAACTCAGTCAGGAAATTAGTATCAGTACGGCTAAGAATAATCATCGGGCCACGTGGCTCCTGACGAATTTCCTTCAGATAGCCACGCATCCGTGTACCGTTATGGGTCATTTCGCGTGGAATCATTTCTTCACGCGGAATCAATGCTTCAGCATTTTCACCCAAGTCCAGAAAAACACCTTTGCGATCAACACGTTTGACAGAACCCATCAGCAGTTCGCCAACACGATCACGGTAACCTGAAACTACGCGCTCACGCTCAGCTTCCCTGACCTTCGAAACGATGACCTGCTTTGCGGTCTGAGCAGCAATGCGACCGAACTCAACTGATTCAATAGGTTCTTCAACGTAATCACCTATTGCTATACCCTCAGGAGCACCTTCTTTAGCAGTAGCATAACTCAGCAGAATCTGGCGTTCCGGACTTTCAAATTCAGGATCTTCATCGTCAATCACCAACCAACGACGGAAAGTTGTGTAGTCGCCTGTTTCACGATCAACAGACACACGGACATCCATGTGCATACCAAAACGTTTACGGGTTGCCATCGCCAACGCAGTTTCGACCGCTTCAAAAATCAGGTCTTTGCTGACACTTTTCTCATTCGAGACTGCATCAACAACATATAGGATTTCTTTACTCATGAATCTGCGCCACTCCTTTTGCCTTTTTTCGGCGATGCCTGCATTTCGAATTTCAACCGACCACGGTCAATACTGTCATGCGGTATCTCGAACAACGTATTATCTACTAATATGGTAATCACTGAATCATCAGCGGATTTAAGAATGCCCACAAAATTACGGCGGTCTTCAATGCGCGTGTGCGTCCGCACCTTGAGTTCTTTACCCACATAACGCTGGTAATGCTCAGGAGTGAATAACACGCGATCAACACCAGGAGAAGACACTTCCAGCATATAAGCCACCGGAATCAGATCTTCAACATCCAGTGCTGCACCCAGCTGCTGGCTGACTTTGCCACAATCATCAACAGTGATACCCGCTTCGGCATCAATAAAGATACGTAGCAAAGCACTTTCACCGTAAGCACGGTACTCATGGCCCCACAAATCATACCCAAGACCTGTGACAGTAGTATTAATCAGGGTTGCCAGTTGTTCCTGCATGTAATGATTGATTCCTATAGGGTAGATATGTTGTAGATAATGAAAAAGCCCCTGAAAAGGGGCTTTTTTATATTTGGTAGCGGGGGCAGGATTTGAACCTGCGACCTTCGGGTTATGAGCCCGACGAGCTGCCAGACTGCTCCACCCCGCATCAGAAGATGTGCATAATAGAGAAAAACATTTTAGCTTGCAAGCATAACCTGCAGTTTTTTTTCAAAAATGGAAAAAAGAAATCAAAAGCACTTAGCGGATGTGTCTGTACACAAAACCAGGGAAGGCAAATACCATAAACAAACTCGCGGTAACCGCGTAAAACTCCCAGTCCTGTACATGATTTGTGCCCATTAACCGCCCCTCAAGCAGATAACCTATCCCACCGATAATCAGGTACAAGGCCAGCCACTCCAGCAGGCGCATCCACACCTTTTTATTTTCACACTCCAGCACCAGAAAACAGCGCTGACTCAACCAGGGCACATTAGCCAACAATATAGCGACCGCCAGATAAATCCACTGAAAAGACTCAAAACTCATAAATTACTCGTTGATACTGCTATGGAACAAATACCCATTAAGACACCGGGAAAGATACCCAGAATCACCATAAGCAAACCATTAAAACTAAATAAAACCTGAAAATCCACTTCCGCCACAATCGGTGTGCTCTCTTCCGGCTCATCGAAATACATTAGCTTAATGGCCCGCAAATAATAAAATGCCCCCACCACCGACATCAAGACCATTGTCAGTGCTACCAACAAATAACCCTCGCCCATCACTACTTTGATGATCGACAGCTTTGCATAAAAACCGGCCGTAGGCGGAATACCTGCCATCGAGAAGAAGATGAGTAACATAATAAAGGCATACCACGGATGACGGTCATTCAGCCCACGCAAACAATCCAGGCTATCCGGATCAGACATGCGGTTACCCAGCAGAATTAACACCGCAAAACCGCCCGCAGACATCAACGCATAAATAATGGTGTAAAACATAGCCGCGCTATAACCATCTTCAGTGCCGACTAATACACCTAACAAGACAAAACCCATATGAGCAATGGTTGAGTAGGCAAACATACGCTTCAGGCTGGTCTGAGCAATCGCAATCAGATTCCCCATGACAACTGATAACAAGCCCAACAACATCAACATCTGCGACCAGCTACTCTGCCCCGCACCCAGCCCATCCGCCAGTAAACGAATCAATAAAGCGAACGCGGCAATTTTAGGCACACTACCCAGAAACAAAGTGACAGCTGTAGGTGCTCCCTGATAAACATCAGGCACCCACATATGGAACGGCACTGCACCAAACTTAAAGGCAATGCCCGCCACAATAAATGTCATCGAGAACAGGAATAGAATATTGGTATGCAGTCCTGCCTGTGCCTGAAAATAG
>CALHAO010000327.1 GCA_937931765.1 uncultured Thiotrichaceae bacterium | reverse complement strand
CGCCATAATCTCATCGGGCGTGATGATATTCATCCCCGCATCAATATTGGGTGGAACCAAATGTTGGCGTGATACACCGTCATGACGCCAGGTGCTTCCGGTCGCAAGGCAGACATTATCGAAGCCAAACTCAAGAATCTGGTCAGCATCCAGCTTATTTTCCAGATAAGTCTCAACATTGGCCATCTGTGAGATTTGGTAGGCTCTATAATCGGCAACGCGCCCCCAGGCAGATAAACCGGGCAGCTTGCACTCTTTTGCAACACGCCCACCCAGGGTATTACTTGCTTCAGCCAGCGTTACATCATAACCGCGTTCGGCTAATGCCCGTGTCGCTTCCAAACCCGCTGGCCCTGCACCGATGACCAGAACCGTTTGGCTGTCACCCCTGGCATTCATACGTTCAGGGTGCCAATCTTTACGCCACTCTTCCATGAAGGTCGGGTTTTGCGTACAGCGACTAATCGACATCGTCATATCGCCAGTGATACAAATATTACAGCCGATACATTCACGAATATCTTCGATGCGGCCTTCTTCGATTTTCTTAGGTAAGAAAGGATCGGCGATCGATGGTCTGGCACAGCCAATAAAATCCAGCACACCAGAATTGATTTGTTTAACCATGACATCGGGCGATGTGAAACGACCCACACCCACCACAGGTTTGTCGGTTAATTCACGTATGCCTTTAACCAAACTTTCCTGCGCAGCTTCTTCTTTAAAACGTGAGGGGCCGGAACATTCTTCCCAGGTGCCATGAGCTAAATCCCAAAGGTCAGGAAGGTCTTTGTGCATCTCAATATAATCACGAACTTCAGCATTACTAAAACCGATATCGCCTAGCGTTTCGTCGAGTGACACGCGCAGGCTAATGCCCATCGTATCGCCGACGGCCTCACGAATATCCGTCACTACCTCACGTACAAAACGAGAACGATTTTCTAAAGATCCGCCATACTCATCGATACGTTGATTGGTGGCACGAGATAGGAAATGCTGAAAAATACCAAAACCGTGTGCGCCATAAAGGCAAATAAGGTCAAAGCCAGCGCGTTTAGAGCGCTTTGCCGCATTAACAAACCAGCGACGTAAATCTTTTATTTCCCTTTTGCTCAATGCTCTCGCCTGAACGGGATCATTAGTAAAGGTGAGGATTGGCCCGGGTGATACAGCGAGCGGTACTTCACGTGAGTACAAATTAGGGCCATTGATTCCGGAATATGCCAGTTGGATTCCGGCTAAGGCACCGTGGCTTTTCATACTGGACGCCATCTTCGCCAACATCGGAATATCTTTATCTTCCCAAAGCCGTAACTCAATAAAGGGGGTGATTTCAGAGGTTTCGTGAATCTCGCACTGCTCCGTAAACACAACGCCCCAACCACCTTCTGACTTGATACCACGCATTGCCGCCGCTGCGGAAGGATCACGGTAGCCACCACCGTTGCAATGAGGAACCTGAAAGAAACGATTTTTTGCAGTAACCGGGCCAATTTGCATTGGCTCAAATAAAATGTCGTAGCGGGGATCACGTGCCATTACTGTTTCCTTATTTGATTTCCTCAACTGCGGTCATTGTGCAATAAACTCATACTTAAATAAAATTAATTAAATCTGTCTTTAAGATAGATTTTTATTAAGATATAAGAATCATTAGTAAATAAGGCAACTCTGATGACTGCGTCATTAAAGCAACTACGGTATTTCGTCACTATTGCTGAGTGTGGCAAAGTGGCAGATGCTTCAAGACTATTGCATATCACACAACCTGCATTGTCAGCAGCGGTAACTCAGCTTGAAACAATCTGGCAAACTCAATTGTTTATCCGCCGTAAAGCAAAAGGAGTAACGCTGACGGCGAGTGGAGAATTACTCCTGAAACACAGCCGACAGTTGCTGCAACAAGCTGACTCGCTGGATGATTACGCACATGCGCTAAATAAATTGGTAGCCGGTGAAATCCGCATTGGTTGCTTTTCTACATTAGGCCCTTTGTTTATTCCTCAATTATTGCAGCAGGCAAAGCAGCAATATCCTGAGTTACGGGTTGAGGTTGTTGAGAGTGATCTGGCTCAATTGGAGGAGAATCTGCTCAATGGACAGCTAGAGTTAGCGCTTAGTTATGGCTTGGGAAGGAATGATCATATCCGGCACGATCCACTAGCAGATTGCCCGCCCTATGTACTACTCCCGGAATCTCATGAATTGGCTCAGTCTGAGTCATTGTCTTTACAGCAGCTTTGTAAGGAACCGATGGTGTTGCTTGATTTGCCCCATAGTGGTGATTATTTCTTGTCTTTGTTTGAGGAAACGGGCCGCCTGCCCTCGGTAGTTTATCGTAGTCGCAGTTTTGAAATGATCCGCTGCGCGGTTGCCTCAGAGCTTGGATTCAGTCTGCTCAACCAACGCCCCCGTACTAATCAGGCTTACAATGGAGGGATGGTTAAGATGATTCCACTGAAAGATTCTAAGGCAAAATCATTGCAGATTGTTATTGCGAGACATGTCGATTTGCAGCCTAGCGTGCGTGCTCAGGTTATTACCAAAATCATGCGGGAAATTGTGGATGATCATATTTTTACCGATTGAACCTACAGCTTTAATCACCACGAAAACTTTTGATGCCATCGCTAAAGTCGATACCCTACGATTTGTCGTTCCAATAAATATAGCTGCTGCCAATCGCAGAAAACGGTAAATTCAGATTCAATTCCGGCACTTGGCTGCCAATCCAGGCGATAAACGTATTGCTATTGGGGCCAGGAAACACCTTATACTCGTTTTTCCAGGGGTAACCG
>CALHAO010000326.1 GCA_937931765.1 uncultured Thiotrichaceae bacterium | reverse complement strand
GGCTTATGCAGAGTCAAAAGCTGGTATTTTCCGGAACTGTGCGAATCCTGTACTTAACCGGGAAGATGCGGTCGTTATGCAAATGGCTGATTCTGATGACTTTGGTGGTGCAGTAACTACCTTCGGGGCAGATGTGCCTGCTGAAGGGCAGTTCGGCATTCTGGAGCAGGCAGGTCAGCGCTATTTTGCTAAAGGTTCACATTGTCTGATGGCCATTGATGAAATGCGTTTGCCCGGTGAGCACAATGCGCTGAATGCTTTGGCAGCGCTGGCTTTGGGCGAACCTGCAGGTATTCCTGAGGTCGCTATGCTGGCCGCCATTCGTGAATTTAATGGTTTGCCGTATCGCACTGAGTGGGTGCGTGAACGTGCTGGTGTTAACTGGTTTAATGATTCTAAGGGTACCAATGTTGGTGCTACGGTAGCTGCATTGCAGGGCTTACCCGGAAAAACCGTGTTGATTGCTGGTGGCATGGGCAAAGGTGCGGATTTCTCACCATTGACAACGGTTGTGGCTGATCATGCCCGGGCGGTGGTGCTGATAGGTGAAGATGCTGGCCTGATTGCTGAGGTGATGCCGGAAAACGTGTCGGTTGTGAATGCAGGCTCAATGCAGGAAGCGGTCAGCTTTTCAGCTGATTTGGCGCAGGCCGGTGATAATGTTTTGCTTTCTCCTGCTTGTGCCAGTTTCGATATGTTCGCAAATTATATGCAGCGTGGCGATGTGTTCGCTGAAGCAGTCAGGGAGTTGTCGGTATGAGAATCGTCCGTGACTTCGAATCGATTAACTGGTCACGCTATGTTGATCGCGATTTATTACTGGCGCTGTTGGCACTGATTGGTATTGGCATTGTTATGTTGGGTTCTGCGTCACTTTGGGTTGCTGAGCGTCAATACGGTGATGCATTCCATTATTTATACCGGCAGGTGGTATTTGTTGGTTTGGGTTCGCTGCTGGCGCTGGGTATCTATCAGATTAAAGTGAATTTCTGGCAGAGCTTAGGTGTGAAGTTATTGCCGGTAGTGTTACTGCTGCTGGTGTTAGTGCTGATTCCCGGTGTCGGTACCGAAGTAAAGGGTAGTCGCCGTTGGTTGAGTCTGGGGCCTATAGCCATTCAGGTATCTGAGCTGGTGAAGCTGATCATGATTATGTATCTGGCAGGTTATCTGGTGCGTCATGGCAAAAATCTGTCGGAGTCTCCCTCCTATCAGCCATTAATTATTCCCTTGTTTGTATTGGGTTTGACGGGTGGTTTGTTATTGCTGGAGCCGGATTTTGGCTCGACCGTGATTATTATCACCGTTGGTCTGGCCATGTTGTTTTTGGGTGGCGTGCCGATGAAACGGCTGGTGATTTTGTTCGTCGGTGCAGTGGTGGTGATGATCCCGTTGGCAATGATGGGTTATCGCGGCGCACGGATTGAGGCTTATCTGAACCCATGGGCTTTTGAGAGCGGCAAAGGTTACCAGATGGTACATGCACTAATGTCGATTGGTGATGGTGGCTGGTTTGGTAACGGTTTGGGTGCGGGTGTGCAGAAGTTGTTTTATCTGCCGGAAGCGCATAATGATTTTATTTTTGCAGTGCTGGCTGAAGAATTCGGTTTTATTGGCATGTTGGTGGTGTTGGCTTTGTTTGGCTGGCTGGTTTATCGCGCTTTTGCCATTGGCTTTCAGGCCGATAAACAAGGGCAGCACTTCGGTGCCTACCTCGCTTACGGTATCGGTTTTTGGTTGGGATTTCAGGTGATTCTGCATGTGGGTGTAAATCTGGCCGTGCTACCGCCTAAAGGCTTGACCTTGCCGCTGATCAGTTATGGTGGCAGTAGTTTGCTGGTGACGCTGATGTCGATGGCCCTATTGATGCGTGTACACCGTGATACGCAGATCAGTCTGTTTGGTACCACGCAGAAAAAGACCAGGCGGCGTAAACCTGCGGCTACAGTAAAGAAGGGGGTGGCAGCTAATGCAAGCTAAACGGCCAATTCTTATTACAGCAGGTGGTACGGGTGGGCATGTTTATCCGGGGCTGGCGGTGGCGCGCGCTTTGATTGCTCAGGATATTCCGGTGATCTGGATGGGTACGCATGCTGGTTTGGAAGCTAAGGTAATTCCTGAAGCTGGTATTGAAATGGCTTGGCTAACGGTGACTGGCTTACGTGGTAAAGGTTGGAAAACACTGCTACAAGCGCCGTTTAAATTGACTATGGCTTTATTCCAGTCAATCCAGATTATGTTGAAACATAAGCCCGCCGCTGTACTGGGTATGGGTGGGTTTGTTGCTGGCCCAGGCGGTCTGGTTGCAGCACTAATGGGTAAGCCAGTTATTATTCATGAGCAAAATGCTGTGCCGGGTTTAACCAATAAGTTGTTGGCCAGATTTAGTCGCCGTGTGTTGGAAGGTTTTCCGGGTACGTTTACTCCAAGTAAGAAGGTGCAGGCTACCGGTAATCCTGTGCGTATGGATATTGCTGAATTGCCGACACCGATTGAGCGGCTGTCTGATCGTGATGACGAGCCGGTACATGTGCTAGTCATTGGTGGCAGTTTAGGCGCTGCGGCATTAAATGAGATGGTGCCGAAAGCTTTGGCGATGTTGCCGGAAAGTGAATGCCCGGTGATTCGGCATCAGGCGGGTGCCCGCAACATTGATGCCGCAAAAAAACAATATACAGAGTCAGCTGTCGATGCTGATGTTACCGCTTTCATAGTGGATATGGCTGAGGCCTATGGATGGGCCGATTTAATTATATGCCGCTCCGGTGCATTAACCGTGGCGGAAGTCGCGGCTGCTGGTGTGGCTTCCATCCTGGTGCCTTATCCGCATGCAGTTGATGATCATCAGACCGCGAATGGTGCTTATCTGGCCGATAACGGTGCGGCACAGTTGATTCAGCAGCGTGATCTGAGTCCGGAAAAACTGGCGTCGATGCTTAAAGATTTATGTGCTGATCGTGGACAGTTAATGAAAATGGGTATAACGGCCCGCAAGCTGGCTAAGCCTTATGCGACGATGCAGGTGGCTGCTATCTGTGCAGCGTATGCAGGTTACGATTTTAACGGAGAACAAAAACAACTATGAAAGCAGGAAGCGATCTTTTAGCCCGCAAGCGCATTAAACAGCTGCACTTTATTGGTATTGGTGGTGCCGGTATGGGTGGTATTGCTGAAGTGGTGGCCAATTTAGGTTATACCGTGACGGGTTCTGATCTTACTGAGAGTGCTATGACCCGTCGGTTGCAGGAGCAGGGTGTAACGGTATTTAAAGGTCATACTGCAGAGCAGGTTGCTGGTGCGGATGTCATTGTAGTTTCTACAGCTATTGATGCCACCAACCCCGAAATTCAGGCGGCTCGCGAACAGCGTATTCCGATTATTAAACGTGCTGAAATGCTGGCTGAGCTGATGCGCTTCCGTCATGGTATTGCAGTGGCCGGTACACATGGTAAGACGACAACTACTAGTTTAACGACTAGTCTATTAGTTGAAGGTGGTTTAGATCCGACTTATGTCATTGGTGGCAAGCTGATTAGCTCTGCACGTAACTCTAAATTGGGTGAAGGTGAGTATCTGGTCGCAGAGGCGGATGAAAGTGATGCTTCCTTCCTGCATTTGCAGCCAATGCTGGCGGTGGTGACTAATATTGATGCGGATCATTTGTCGACTTATGACGGTGATTTTAATAAGTTGAAAGCTACTTTTGTCGAGTTTCTGCATAACCTGCCGTTTTATGGTTTGGCTGTGCTGTGTGTCGATGATGAGCATATCCGCTCGATTCTTGATGATGTTAATCGTCCCGTGATTACTTACGGTATTGAGCAGCCTGCCGATATTCGGGCGACCAATGTTCGTTACGACGGTTCGCAAAGTCACTTCCGTCTGGAATATGCTAGTGATGGCCGGACGATGGATCTGACGCTGAATTTGCCGGGTGAGCACAATGTGCTTAACGCGCTGGCAGCGATTGCGGTGGCATCTGAGCTGGATGTTAGTGATGAGGCAATTGCTAAAGCATTGCGGGAATTTGAAGGCATTGGTCGCCGTTTTCAGTTGTATGGTGAAGTCAATTTCGGGCGAGGCAAAGCCTTATTGGTCGATGATTACGGTCATCACCCGACTGAAATAGCCGCGACATTACGAGCCGCGCGTAGTGCATGGCCGGATCGCCGATTAGTACAGATTTTCCAGCCACACCGTTATACCCGGACACGTGATTTGTTTGAAGATTTTGCGCAGGTATTGTCGGAAGTCGATGTGCTGGTGTTGCTGGATGTTTATGCGGCTAGTGAGCAGCCGATTGCCGGTGCTGATGGTCGTGCTTTGGCGCGCGCCATTCGCTTGCGTGGCAAGGTCGATCCGATCTTTGTTTCTGAAGTGGAAGATGTACCTGCTGTGCTGCGTAATATTATGCAGGATGGTGATGTGGTGCTGACTCAGGGAGCGGGTAGTGTGGGTGCGCTGGCTGCCAGTTTGCCAAAAGAGTTGTCTGTCGATGGAGGTGAGGCGTGAGTGATATGAGTCACTTTGGCCGTGTGGCAGTATTGCTGGGTGGTTTGAATGCTGAGCGTGAGGTATCACTGAATAGTGGTGCGGCTGTGCTGCGGGGCTTGCAGGAAGCGGGTGTTGACGCGCATGGTATTGATGTCGGTGCCGATATTGTTGCGGTTTTGCAGGCCGGAAATTATGACCGGGTATTTAATATTCTGCATGGCCGTGTCGGTGAAGATGGTGTGATTCAGGGTGCTCTGGAGCTGCTCGGCATCCCATATACCGGTTGTGGTGTGATGGCATCGGCGCTGTGTATGGACAAACTAATGACCAAGCGTGTCTGGCTGGGAGCGGGTTTACCTACACCTGAGCACCGGATTTTAACCGAAGAGACTGATTTTGATGCAATAGTTGCCGAACTGGGGTTACCGTTGGCAGTGAAGCCGGTACGTGAAGGCTCCAGTGTTGGTATTAGTAAAGTGACTCGGGCAGAGCAGTTAAAACCAGCATTTGAGCTAGCGGTAAAGTCTGATCCGGTGGTAATGGCCGAACAATGGATTGTTGGTGGTGAATATACAGTCAGCATGTTGGATGGTGAGGCGTTACCTGTCATTCGTATTGAGCCGGAAGGTGATATTTATGACTACGAAGCGAAATACCTATCGGATAACACACAATATCACTGTCCTTGTGGTCTGAGTGCGGATAATGAACTGGCGATACAACAATTAGCGCAAAAGGCATTTGCGGCATTGGATTGTGAAGGTTGGGGGCGTGTTGATCTGATGCAGGGTGAAGATGGCCGCAATTGGTTAATCGAAGTGAATACTAATCCTGGAATGACTGACCATAGTTTGGTGCCAAAGGCGGCCAAACAGGTGGGTTATAATTTTAGCCAGTTAGTGGTGCGAATTCTGGAGACGACATTGTAATGGTGACAAGGGCACGGGGCCAAAAGCAGGGTGTGAAGCCGGTGAAGCGACCAGCACCAAAAGCCGCTGTGCGGAAAAAGCCACCTGTTCGCAAGAAAGCCCCTGTTGCCCGGCGACAACAGCATGTTGCTGTCCGGTCGCAGCGGAAAAAGCCAACTTGGCCGTCCGTCACGCTTACGCCACGGGTTCTGAATGCCTTGTCAGTGGTGGCGGTATTTCTGGTTTTGTTGGGTGGTGGCATGTGGTTGAGCACCTGGTTGAATAGCCCGGAAAACTTGCCAATTGAAAAAGTTGTGTGGAAAGGTGATTTGAATCACCTGACACAGACAGAGCTGGATGCATTAATTGAACCTTACATTGCCACTAATTTGTATTTATTGGATGCTGATACACTAGAGCAGGAGCTTGAAGCCCAGCCGTGGGTGCGTTCAGTCAGCTTGCATAAGGTCTGGCCGGAGCAGTTGATTGTCAATCTGGAAGAGCAGTTTCCGGTTGCTTTTTGGGGGCAGAAACATTTGTTAAACCAGTTTGGTGAGATTTTTGAAGGGGAATTGCCTGCTAAGGCAGGAGTTTTCCCGACCATTTTTAGTCCGGTTGAGAAAGGGCGTGAAATGGCTGAACGTTATGTTGAATTGATGCAAATGCTCGATGGGCTGGGTTTGGAAATTGTTGAGCTGACTGAAGATGAAAGTGGTTCGTGGCAGATGAAATTTCGTCAGGGGCAGGAAATTATCTTGGGTCGTAAGGAGCAAGAGAAGCGTGTAAAGCGCTTCAGGGTGGGTTACATGCAGGAGTTACGTGCGAAGTTTGAAGATATTCGCCGGGTTGATCTGCGGTATACCAATGGTTTTGCAGTTGAATGGAAGCAGGGTTCCGGTCATGCCGGGGCTGTAGGATCTCTGGGGATAATGATGCCGGAGCGGCTCGGGAGTTAATTTATGTCGAAAAAAGTTGAGCAGGATACGATTGTTGCGTTGGATATAGGTACTTCAAAGGTAGTTGCTTTAGTGGGTAGTATTACCGACGAAGGTAAACTTGAAGTAATTGGTATTGGTTCTTACCCGTCCCGTGGTTTGAAAAAGGGTGTGGTCGTTAATATTGAATCGACCATTCAATCGATCCAGCGGGCTGTAGAAGAAGCTGAATTAATGTCCGGCATGCAGATCGATTCTGTTTATGTCGGAATCGCCGGTAGCCACGTGCGCAGTTTAAATTCACATGGAATTGTGGCGATCAAAGACAAGGAAGTCACTTCTTTTGATGTTGATCGGGTGATGGATGCAGCGCGGGCAGTAGCTATCCCAGCGGATCAGCGGATTTTGCATGTTCTGCCTCAGGAATATGTCATTGATCAGCAGGAAGGTATTCGTGAACCGATCGGCATGTCCGGCGTGCGCTTAGAAGCCCGGGTACATCTGGTCACCGCCGCGCACAGCGCCGCACAGAATATTGTCAAGTGTGTTGAGCGTTGTGGCTTGCGGGTTGAGGATATTATTCTGGAGCAGGTAGCTTCCAGTTATGCAGTGTTAGAAGAAGATGAAAAAGAGCTAGGCGTTTGTTTGGTTGATATTGGTGGTGGCACCAGTGATATTGCCGTCTTTCTGAATGGCTCGATTCACCACACTGCTGTGATCCCGATTGCAGGTGACCAGGTAACGAATGATATTGCTGTCGCAGTCAGGACACCCACCCCGCATGCTGAAAAAATCAAGGTGGGTTTTGGGTCAGCATTGCGGCAATTGGTTGAAGAAGAAGAGTTTGTAGAAGTGCCTGGAGTAGGAGAACGTGAAGCGCGTAGTCTCTCTACCCAGACACTGGCATCAGTGATCGAGCCTCGTTATGAGGAGTTGTTTTCACTGGTGCTACAGGAATTACGCCGAAGTGGTTATGAGGAGCGTATCGGGGCAGGCATTGTACTGACCGGTGGCACCTCAAAAATGCATGGCGTGGTCGATCTGGCAGAGGAGGTGTTCCATATGCCGGTTCGAATTGGTATGCCGCGTGGCATTGGAGGGCTGCGTGGCGAAGTACAAGACCCTATCCATTCCACAGGGGTAGGTCTCTTGCTGTACGGATTAGCGCAGCAGGCATACGGTGAAACCAGAACGTTTAGTACTCATGTTGATTCAGAGAGTTGGTGGCAACGTTTGAAAAACTGGTTTAACGGGAATTTTTAGTAACACAGCAGCATGGTAGATGTTTTCAGTAAGCAAACCCCGCTGAATAAGGGGTCTGAGTTTTAAGATCCTCAAAAATATTTACTGGTGTCTTTACATAGTTAGCAATTTTAAATTGGAGAACGGGCATGTTTGAATTAATGGATAATGTAGATAGTACTGCCGTCATTAAAGTGGTTGGTGTTGGTGGTGGTGGCGGAAATGCGGTAAAAAATATGCTGGAGTCTGGTATCGAAGGTGTTGAGTACATTTGTGCCAATACAGATGCGCAGGCGTTACAGGGTAGTGGCGTCCAGACAGTATTGCAGTTGGGTAATTCTTTGACTAAAGGGTTGGGTGCTGGTGCTAATCCGGAAGTGGGTCGTGAAGCGGCTCTGGAAGATCGTGAGCGCATTAAAGAGCTGATTGCCGGTTCTGATATGCTGTTTATCACGGCTGGCATGGGTGGTGGTACCGGAACAGGTGCTGCACCAGTGGTGGCTGAAATTGCGAAAGACCTCGGTATTCTGACAGTAGCTGTAGTAACTAAGCCTTTTCCGTTTGAAGGCCCTAAGCGTATGCGGTCTGCTGATGCTGGTATTGCTGAGTTAGGCAAGCATGTTGACTCGTTGATTACCATCCCTAACCAGAAGTTGCTGACTTCTTTGGGTAAAAATGTTTCTCTGCTGGATGCTTTTAAAGCAGCTAACAATGTATTGCTGAATGCGGTACAAGGTATTGCTGAACTGATTACCCGTCCTGGCTTGATTAATGTGGATTTCGCGGATGTGCGTACAACGATGTCCGGCATGGGTGTTTCCATGATGGGTACAGGCCGTGCTCAAGGTGAAGAGCGTGCAGCTAAAGCAGCACAGGCTGCTATCTCCAGCCCATTGTTGGAAGATGTTCGTTTGGACGGCGCACGTGGTATTTTGGTTAATATCACGGCTGGTCTCGACATGGGCATCCATGAGTTTGAAGAAGTTGGCGAAGTGATTCGTCAGTTTGCTTCTGATGATGCAACAGTGGTAGTTGGTACAGTTATCGACCCTGATATGAGTGATGAAATTCGTGTGACACTGGTCGCTACTGGTCTGGAAGATGATTCTGTGAGTGCTGCTCCTGCGCCAAAAGCACAGGCTAAGCCACGTCCGGCTCTGCGTCCGGTTGAGCTGGAAGAAGCTATTCCGCAGAAAATTGCAGTGGGCGAAGGTCGTGCTACCTCAGGTCGTGGTGTGTATGAGCAACGTGCCAGCTTTGAATCTGGTGTGTTGGACATTCCTGCGTTCCTGCGTAACCAGGCGGACTAAATCTGACTTGCTGCGAAACTAATATGCCCGTATGGAGGCCGATCCCATTAAGTCGGTCTCTGCCCAAATACGGTTAAAGTTTGTGATAGGTGGTTTGTAGGGTGTTGTGTCATTCAGCTTGAAGCTAAAAAGTCGTTGCTAAACTGACTTTGAATTTTTCATGTTATACTGTGCCACGTAATTTTCTGTGGCGGATGTTTTTGTAGTGATTAACAAGATCAGGGTTGAGTAACGGTGTTAAAACAACGCACTTTAAAAGAGTCGGTGTCCACTTTGGGTATCGGGCTTCATTCCGGCAAAAAAGTTTCTATGGTGCTGCGTCCGGCGGCTGTGAATACCGGTGTTGTATTTCGCAGAGTTGATCTTGAGGGTTATCCGGAAATTGCTCTGCACCCTGAGACAGTTGGAGAAACCACTCTGTGTACAGCGTTGGTTGATGGTGCTGTTAAAGTAGCAACAATTGAACATCTGTTATCTGCGATGGCGGGTTTGGGTATCGACAATGTTTATGTCGATATTGATGCGCCAGAAATTCCGATTATGGATGGTAGTGCTGCGCCGTTTCTCTATCTGTTGCTATCAGCGGGGATTGAAGAGCAAAAAGCGGCAAAGCGTTTTATTCGTATTAAGCAGTCCGTTGAGTTCCACCGGGGTGATAGCTGGGCTTCATTAAAGCCTTATGATGGATTCAAGGCATCTTTTGCTATTAATTTCAGTCATCCTGCGGTGAATGCAACCGGACAGACTGTTGAAATAGACTTTTCTGATCAGCCTTACGCCAGCGAAGTCGCACGCGCCCGTACCTTTGGATTTATGAAAGACATCGAGCTGATGCGCTCAATGAGTCTTGGTTTAGGCGGTGGTCTGGATAATGCCATTGTGTTGGACGACTTTCGTGTGCTGAATCCGGATGGATTGCGTTATCGGGATGAATTCGTACGACATAAAGTATTGGATGCCATCGGCGATCTTTATACCTTAGGTCATGGCATTATTGGCGCGTTCCATGGCCATAAAGCTGGGCATGCTATCAATAATTTGTTAGTCCGCAAGTTGCTGGAACAGCCGAAAAGCTGGGAAATTGTAACGTTGGATGCGGAAAAAAATCGTCAGACTATTTTTTCTGATAACTACGTTTTGGCGGGTGTTTAGCTGAAAGCATATCTTATGCTAACTATGACTCAGTTTGTTTTGTGTGTATTTAATGGCGTGTGTCAGTATCAATAAGTCGCTTCAAAGCAGCCTGTAGTTCAGGGTCTGCAATCGAGTCAGCAATGCTCCTGACAATCTCTGTTGTCTGCGGACTGGCTTTTTTTCTGCCCATAGCGTCTCTTTTTCTTGCAAGTGGCAGGCTCATCACTTTAATATCCACTCCGATTATTCTTAAGCCGAGTTTGGTATTTATATGTTTACATAGCTGTTTCTCCATAAAACGGGCTTGGGTAGCGAGATGCGGATCATCTGTCAGGAGTGTCAGCCTGCGTCCTCGTATCATCGGCCAGACACGATTTTCCAGTGGCATCGAGACGAATTCCTCAATCGCTTGAGTCAGCTGGTCAAATTGATTCAGCCGTTGGCTGATAAAATTACCTTTAATCAAATAATCAACTTTTTTCATACTATAGTATTGTTACCCGGTTACGCGCGATCAAAAAGAAATAACACGCACGTATTGTTTTTGTTCTGTAGGGCTGTGCGAGTGTTGTTGAAATGAAAGTAATTTGTCTTAGTAGTGACGGTTCCCGCCGTGCTTCGTTCAGTCTTAATCCGATCCTGCATCTGATGTTGCCTGCGGGAATCATAGCATTATTGATTATAGGCTTGTCAGTCAATCAAATGATGGGCTTGTATAAGCTTGATGATACACCACAGCAGACCCTATTGAGTCAGAATGAGGTCGGAAAAATTATTACGGCTTTGGAAGGGCAGATGGAAACGGTGTCTGAAATCCAGAAGACCTATGCTAATTATACTGTGGATGTGGATACCTTCTCGCAAAAACTGGGATCGATGGAGGCTGAAATTATCCGCATCAATGCATTGGCCAAGCGTGTTATTAAACGTGCCCGGCTTGACCCGGAAGAATTTGCTTTAGATGAAAGACCACCACAAGGTGGTTTAGATGAGGCTTATATTCCGTCCGATACTCCAATGATTTCGACCAATGAGTTGCTGGGTAGCTTTCAATCCATGGAATCGCGGCTGGCTCAGCAGGCTAATATCCTCGATACGCTGTATCAGATGATGGAGGGTATTGCGATAGAAGATGAAGTCTCCCCATCACATGCACCGGTAAAAAAGGGCTATGTGTCCTCAAAATTCGGTAAGCGTCGTGATCCGTTTAATCGTCGTACACGTATGCATGGGGGTATCGACTTTGCAGGGCCGCATGGTACGGAGATTTATTCGGTGGCTGGTGGTGTAGTGTCTTTTGCCGGGCGCAAAGGTGGTTATGGGATTACGGTCGAGATTGATCATGGTGATGAGTTGGTTAGTCGTTATGCACATCTGACAGAAGCGCTAGTGGAAAAAGGTTCTGTCGTCAACAAAGCCGATAAAATTGCGTTAATGGGTAGTACTGGTCGTTCAACCGGCCCACATCTGCACCTTGAAATTCTTAATGCCGGTGAGCGGGTTAATCCTGAAAGTTATCTGAATCAGGCGGATAAGTAATAATTCACCGTATAGTCGGCTATTGATTATATACTGGTAGCTATGCTGAGCGGGTAACGTGATCATGATGCGGCAGTTTTTTTAGTGAGCATCTTGTTTTATCTGTGTTGAGCCAAATATATATTAACATTAAGTGTGCCGTTTATTGAATCTGGCACATTATCAACCCTGCGCATTAGTCGAGGGCAGTGCCGGTATTAAGCCATTAAGAGCCGCTGGCAGAATGATTTTAGGAGAAATATAAGCATATGCTGGGTTCTGTTGCCAGAAAGATCTTTGGTAGCCGTAATGACCGTTTGGTCAAGGCTTACTTTAAAATTGTCACAAACATCAACGCGCTGGAAGACGAGTACGCTAAGCTGAGTGATGCTGAGCTGAAGGAAAAGACGTCTGAGTTCAGAAAGCGTTTAGCTGATGGCGCTACTGTTGATGATGTTCTCCCTGAGGCATTTGCTGTCGTTCGCGAAGGCAGTAAACGTGTTTTTGGTATGCGGCACTACGATGTGCAGATGATTGGCGGCATGGTGCTGAATAGCGGCAAAATTGCTGAGATGCGTACCGGTGAAGGTAAGACGTTGATGGCGACATTGGCTGCTTATCTTAATGCCCTGCCGGGTGAGGGCGTGCACGTTATTACGGTGAACGATTATCTGGCTCAGCGTGATGCTGAGTGGATGGCTGAACTATATAGTTTTCTTGGGCTGACAACGGGTGTCATCGTCAATGGCCTGAATCAGGAGCAGCGCCGGGATGCTTATGCGGCTGACATAACGTACGGAACCAATAATGAGTTTGGTTTTGATTATTTGCGTGACAATATGGCTTTCTCCAAAGATGAGCGTGTGCAACGTACGCTGGCCTACGCGGTAATTGATGAGGTGGATTCGATTCTGATCGATGAGGCCCGGACGCCGTTGATTATTTCTGGCCCGGCCCAGGATGCTTCTGAGTTGTATATCGCGATCAATAATATGATTCCTCAGCTGGTACGTCAGGAAAATGAAGACAGTCCCGGTGATTACTCGGTCGATGAGAAGGGTAAGCAGGTCTACATGTCCGAAGAAGGGCAGGAGAATGCAGAAAAACTATTGCAAGAGCTTGGTATTTTGGCGGATGGGGCTGGTCTTTATGACTCCGCCAGTATCGCTGTGCTTCACCATCTGAATGCTGGCTTACGTGCGCATGTGCTGTTCCAGAAAAACGTAGATTATATCGTGCGCGATGGCAAAATCGTCATTGTCGATGAGTTCACCGGACGTACTATGCCGGGCCGTCGTTGGTCTGAAGGTCTGCATCAGGCAGTTGAAGCTAAAGAAGGCGTGGAAATTCAGGCAGAGAATCAGACACTGGCTTCCATTACCTTCCAGAATTACTTCCGTCTTTATGGCAAGCTGTCCGGTATGACCGGTACTGCGGATACTGAAGCATTTGAGCTGCAGCAGATCTACGGTCTCGAGGTGGTGGTTATTCCGACTCATCGTCCAATGATCCGTAAGGATGAAAATGACCTGATTTACCTGACGGAAGATGAGAAATTTGATGCCATTATTGAAGACATCAAGGGTGGTGTTGAGATAGGTCGTCCGGTGCTGGTGGGTACGGCCTCCATTGAGGCATCTGAACTGGTGTCCGGTAAGCTGAAAAAGCTACGTATTCCTCATGAAATTCTGAATGCCAAGCAGCATGAGCGTGAAGCTCACATCATTGCCAATGCGGGTCGTCCTGGTGCGGTGACTATCGCGACTAATATGGCGGGTCGTGGTACTGATATTGTGTTGGGCGGTAGTCTGGATGAAGAATTAAAGCAACTGCCTGACGATACTGACCAGGAAGCTAAGGATAAAATCACTGCGTTATGGCAGAAGCGTCATGATGCTGTATTGGGTTCAGGTGGCCTGCATATTCTGGGTACTGAGCGGCATGAGTCGCGCCGGATTGATAATCAGTTGCGTGGTCGTTCGGGGCGTCAGGGTGATCCGGGTTCTTCGCGTTTCTATTTATCACTTGAAGATAATCTGATGCGTATTTTTGCATCGGATCGTGTGAAAGCGATGATGCAGAAATTGGGTATGGAGAAAGGCCAGGCGATTGAAGCAGGCCTGGTGTCCAAGTCCATTGAAAACGCGCAGCGTAAAGTTGAGGCGCACAACTATGATATTCGTAAGCACCTGCTGGAATATGATGATGTGGCGAATGATCAGCGTAAAGTAATTTACGAGCAGCGCTCTGATTTACTGGATGCCGAAGACATCAATGAAATGATCAGTACGATTCGTTTTGATGTCGTGGACAATATGATTAATACCCACATTCCGCCTGGTAGTGTGGACGAGCAGTGGAATGTGGCGGGACTTGAGCAACAGCTGTCCAGTGATCTGGCCTTAACGTTGCCAATCCAGCAATGGCTGGATGAAGACGATACTTTGTACGAAGAGAATTTGCGTGAGCGTATTCAGGACGAAGTAGAAAAAGTGCTGGCTCATAAGGAAGAATTGATTGGCTCAGAAGGTATGCGCCGTTTAGAGCGTGATGCGATGTTGCATATCCTTGATTCGCAATGGAAAGAACACCTTGCTGCTATGGATTACCTGCGCCAGAGTGTTGGTTTGCGTGGTTATGCACAGAAGAATCCGAAGCAGGAATACAAGCGCGAAGCCTTTGATTTGTTCCAGGAGTTATTGGAAAGGATCAAAGACGAAGTGATTATGTTCCTGATGCGTATTCAGGTCAGCGAGCCTCAGGCGATGGCTGAAGTCATGGAGCCGGTTGAAGCACAGGAAGGTGTTGAGTATATGCATCCGAGCGCGGATAACGCTTTTGATGACGAAGTGGTTGATGCTGTAGTGGGTGGTGAGCTGACTACTGAGAAACCTTATCAGCGTGAAGGTGCCAAGGTAGGTCGGAATGATGCTTGTCCTTGTGGTTCTGGTAAAAAATATAAACAATGTCATGGTAAGTTGGGCTAATGGCAGTTAATTTATTTCCACCTGAAAATTTATTGCCAGTTGATGGTATACGTTTGTCGGCAGTATCTGCTGGCATTCGTTATCAGGGACGTGATGATCTGGTGTTGATGGAGCTGGTTGAAGGTAGCCAATGCGCCGCAGTTTTTACAAAAAATGCTTTTTGTGCGGCTCCGGTGATTGTTGCGCGTGAGCATTTGACTGTGACTTCACCCCGGTATTTGCTGATTAATTCAGGTAACGCCAATGCGGGTACGGGTGATCAGGGTTTGCAAACGGCGAAAGCTACCTGTGCTGAGTTGGCTAAGCTGGTGGGTGACTGCCAGGCAGAGGCTGTGTTGCCGTTCTCAACCGGTGTTATTGGCGAGCAGTTGCCACTTGAGTGCTTTCAATGCGCACTTCCGGCTGCCATTGAGGCGCTGGCATCTGATCATTGGGCGCAGGCTGCCGCTGGCATTATGACTACCGATACAGTGGCTAAGGCTGTCAGTCGTCAGGTTGAGCTGGATGGTGGTGTGGTAACCATTACTGGCATCTCCAAAGGTTCGGGGATGATTCATCCGAATATGGCGACTATGCTGGCATATGTGGCTACAGATGCGCTGGCTGGACAG
>CALHAO010000325.1 GCA_937931765.1 uncultured Thiotrichaceae bacterium | reverse complement strand
CGATTTACCAACAAGCTCACCGGTTGATCAGCAAAATAAAAGCGGAATTCATCCTCGATGGTGATATCTGATTGCAACACAATTAAACCGAGTTGCTTCACATAACCCGGCTTCAATAGCTCATAATGTACTTTTTCCATAGTCTAACCAACAATCAGCCGATAAACCTCAGGATCGGTAGCTCCTTCAGTCCCGATCACCAGCACTACGGAATCCGCACCAATACCCGCAGATTCAGCCAACTCCGGGTGATCAGCCATCGTCTTCAAAGCAATCAATCCCGAAGCCGAACACTCCCCACCTTCAATAGCCGGACGCTCACTTTCAGGGTTCGCCAACAACCGCATCATCGGCTCAACGCCCTCATCGCCCACCGTCAACACATGACTGGTGGCATAACGTAAAATCGGCCAAGCCAACGCTGAAACCTCACCACAAGACAAACCCGCCATCAAAGTTTCATCAACAATATCAACCAACACAATCTGATCGCGCTGCATGCTTTCATACACACAATCCGACATCGCTGATTCCATCACAATAACTGTAGGCAATTCATTACGCCAATGCTTCCAGAAATAAGCAATTAAAGCGCCCGCCATACCACCACACCCAGCCTGTAAAATAATATGCGTAGGCTGGGTGGTATTATTGCCGCCTAACTGCTCAATAACCTCTGCAGCCAATACGGTATAACCTGCCATAACCTGAGTCGGAATTTCCTGATAACCTTCCCATGAAGTATCAGAAACAATTTGCCAACCATTGGCTTCTGCTTCCTTAATGCATACAGCAATGGAATCATCGTAGTTACCCTCCACCCGATGAACCGTCGCACCATACTCAGCCAAGCTTTCCGCACGCCCTTCACTCACACCAGCATGGATATAAATATGACACGAAATACCTTTTTGCTGTGCCCCCCAGGATACTGAACGACCATGATTACCATCGGTAGCGGTGCACACAGTGAGCGGTGAATCATCACCAGCAGCCTCGCGATCTTCTAATACCCGCTGCACAGCATAAGCACCACCCAGCGCCTTGAATGACCCCAGACCTAAACGAGTTGATTCATCCTTATATAAGACATTAGCAACACCGGTTATACCCGCAAAATCATCCAACGAGATCAGATTAGTCGGGGTATAAGCAGGCCATTTTAGAATGGACTCATAAGCCCGCTCAGTATGCCCTTCAGGAAATAAAACATCAGCCACTTCATGCATGGCATTATTTTGCTTGGGATTTTTATAATAATTACTGTAGGAAAACTGCATTTCACCTGGCTCCAAATGATCAATTAGAAAGGGGCTTCAAATATCGACTCGCTACTTTGGATATTTTACCCGAAACAAATAATGAGGATAGAACCAGAATACATCAATCCACCACCACCTGTTCCCGATGAAAAATATACAACCCCGAAGCCACCAGTATCCCGCCGCCAATCCAGGTAGTCATCGCCGGTATATCATTAAACAGCCACCAGCCTAATAACGCAGCCACCACCAGTTCAGCATACTGAAATGGAGCCAGTACCGAAGCATCGGCATGTTTAAAAGCATGTGCCACTAACAAATGTCCACCTGCCGCCAACATCCCAACCAAAAACAACTGCTGCCACTGCCACAGCTCCGGCCATGCCAGATTAAACACTGGGAAATCAAAGGGCTGCATAATAAATAAAGTGGCCGCCATAATCAGAGTACCAAAAAAACCAGACCAGAACTGCATGGTTAATGGTGCAACATTACCGCCTGCTTCCTGCCGTGCCAGTTTCCGGGTATACATCAGGTAAAACGTAAACCCCAGTGCGGTTAATAACGGTAGAAATGCCCGGATACCAAAGATTTCATGACCCGGCTGGATAATAATCATCGCGCCCACCATGCCCACCAGTACGGCTACTAACCTGCGCCAGCCAAAGCTTTCACCCAACATCCACGGTGCGAGCAGTGTCACCAGCAGCGGCATAACAAAGAAAATAGCCAGTGCATCAGCAATCGGCATTACCTGTATCGCTGTAAAAAAACACACCGTGGCAAAACAAATACTGAGGGAGCGTTTAATGTGCAATGCTAATTCAGCACCCGACGGCCATGACAGAGTTTTACGCACAAAGGGGAAGAGCAACAGGCTTTGGAAACCGAACCGGGCGAATACAATCACAGCGGCTGCGATGGTTTCCCCCATGTATTTTGCAGCGGCATCCATCATCGGCAAAATAATACAACCCAGCAACATAAGCTGGATGCCCCGGTTCTGATCTTTTTTAACCACTACGCCACTCACTTAATGACCTTCCCTGCTCGATCCATTTTTAAGCCGCCTAATTTCTGGTTATAAGAAGCCCAGATTTGTCGTGCTTTAGCCTTCACATCAATCAGCGGGATGGTGTCAAAAAACCGTGAGTCGTTGCTCGCATTACGATTATCCCCCATGACAAACACATGTCCCGGCGGCACGGTGATGTCATAGATTGGTGGGCGCGGTGCGTTCTTTATCTTTTTCCAGACTACCGTCCAGCTCTTTTCTCCACCGGTTTCCTGTACCACATTCAGTGTTTCCTGCTTAGCCACCACCTTGGAGATAGGTACGCCGTTGATGGTAACGATTTCACCACGAAGCTGAATTCTTTCTCCCGGCATCCCGATTACCCGCTTGATATAATTAATATTTCTATCATTAGGGTAAATAAACACAACCACATCGCCACGCTGTACCGTATGCTCGCATCCTGCACAATTATAACGTTTGTCAGCAAAGATAAAGTCGCCAGCCACTAAAGTCGGCTCCATACTGGCTGAAGGGATACGGAAAGGTTCCACCCATTTTGCGCGCATATAATGGGTCAGTGTGGGGAGTGCGATAATCGCCAGCGCCAGAAATATCAATAAATAAACACCGCCACCCTGCCACGGGTACGGTGTATATTTCTTCTGCTTACGTGCTGTGACGAAGGCTTCTAAAACACTGTAAACCCAGACGAATCCACAGAAGAATAACGACACCGTCAGGCCGGACACCATCAGATCAGATGGCAGATATAAAACAGAAAAGGCAAAAGCTGGAACGCTGAAGAAAGCAAACATCAGAAAAAACCAGCTAGCTTTATTAACCCGGCCATTATAAAGCTGCCCTAATCCGGGTAAACACAAAGACATCAGTGCAGCAATCAACGCGCTACGTGGTTTTGTTTTTGTGGGTGGTGTACTCACGGCTTGCACTAACTCCTCAGCCGTCCACCCGCAGGATCAAACAGCGCCTTATAGTTTTATAATAATCTCATATGACAGCTACCATACTATAAGCTTAACCGGCTGCAAGCAATGCATTATAAATGCATAAACTGGTGATCAATTAGCACCTAAGATGGCTAAATTCAGCCTCCCGTTTTCAACCGGTGGGCACCAGAAATAACTCCCGGTGACAGGACGGGTGAAGCTGAATAAAGCATCAACAATACCATCATCTATGCCTACCATACGTTGCATCTGCGCTTCGAAAGCATTAAAACTCTCCCCGAAAGCCACAAACACCAGACCTTCTTCACTTTCATTAGCCCACGGCATTGAACGCCGCAATACAAAAGCCTCGGGTTCAAAATTTTCCTGAGCGGTACGTTTCACATGTGCCGATTCCGGTGCATCATCCAGCTCTTCATTGCTCACCCGTTCACGGCCAAAACAATGATCCTGTTGCTGTGCAGTCATCGCCTGAAATACATCAAGATCATGTATCCAGCGTTGTACCGCTACAAAGCTGGAACCCGCTAATCCCGGATGATCTGATTTCAGAATAGCCGCATCCAACGCATCATCACCTTTGGGATTTTCTGTGCCATCCTCATACCCGGTCAGATCACGGAGGGTTTCATAGCTAAAGGCATCAGTCACCTCACTCACTTCAAAAGCAGGCGCTAACGTACTGCGAATCAAGCGAGCAGTATGCAACAACTCGCCCCGATCATCACCGCGTACCCAGCACCATAAAGCAAACGGTGTGGAAGGTGTATCTATGCCTTTGCCTTCAAATTCAGGCATTTTATGCATGCCTGGTACGCTCACATCCAGCGCAGTCAATAACGACTGCCCTAAACCTACCACAATATTTTTGGCCACGGCCATCTCAGCCAGAGCGTATAAAGATTCGTGGGCATCAGTGCCGGGTTTAAGGCGGAAAAACTGATACCGTGCTAATGTCGGAATGGCTTCCATAATGCCGGGTTGGTAGTTCATAGATACAATCCTTATAAATAGTGAAATCAATTTGTGTTGAGTACGTAACACTTGTTTGAGAGTAACCCACAAAAAAGCCGGAGCAAATGACTTGTTCCGGCTTTTTTACGTCTCAAACAAATTTACTAAAAATCAGTAATTATCTGTTTTATTCACCTGACAACTGCTTCAGGTAAGCAACTAATACCTTGATTTCAGTATCACTCAAGCGTGATGAGAAAGCAGGCATCTGACGCTGAATACCATCTCTGATCACCGTTTTAATAGCAGCTAATTTTTCTTCAGCACTGTCTTTAGCCGGTACGTTAGCCACAGTCCATATTTTATCAGTCAGGTTAGCCGCGCCTTGTGCATACATACCCGTACCTTCAGAGGTATGACAGTAATAACAGCCGCCCTTTTCACCCTTAAAGATTTGCTCACCTTTAACAGCAGCTTCCTTATTAGCTTCCAGACCCGACAAACTCATAACATAATTTGCTACCTGATCAAGCTGATCATCGTTGAAGGTTTCACGGTAAGGCGGCATAAAGCCATTACGACCATTCACCAGTGTCTCAGTGATTTGCTCCGGCTTGCTGCCCCATAACCAGTCATCATCCACCAGGTTAGGAAATAAACCAACAACACCCTGGCCACCTGCCTGATGACAAGCTGCACATTTATCACCGAAGATACCATTGCCATAGGAGCGTACAAACGCAGCCATATCAGGATCTTGGGCGATTTGCTCATAAGGTGCCGCCGCCACTTTAGTCAGATACTCCTTCTGCTTCAGTGCCTGGGTGCCGGTTTGCATATCACGCTGTAACAAAGCGCGGGTATTCCAGTGAGTGGTTTTCTCTTCACCAGCATCGGTTTCATAGGTAATAGTGTTGAAACCTTTCAGGTAGGTTCCGGCTACCGGCCATGACGGATACATCAGCCAGTACACAATCGTAAACACTACCGTTGCATAGAACATCCACACCCACCAGCGTGGTAACGGATTATCAAACTCTTGCAGCGTTTCATCCCAGACATGACCAGTTGTTTTAGCACCGGTCAAAGGATCTTTTACAGGTTTAGCCATAATTATTTCTCACCTCGTTTGGGTGGTAACTTGTTTTCTTCATCGGATTTCGGGCCATCATCATCATCCAGAAAAGGCACATAGCGGTAAGACTCCAGCCGCTTTGTGCGTTCTTTTCCGGTATAGACGTACAGCACAATACCTACAAAAGTGACAAAGAAAATGATGAGTGCTGCGATCTTGCTATTGCCCAGATCGGTGAACCACATAAAAATATCAGTCATTAATCTTTCTCCCTATGTTGCATACGTATTAACGAAACTGAATGAAGTGCTCTTCATCAAACTTATCGAAATCGACCATGGTGCCTAGTACCTGCAGGTAAGCCACTAACGCTTCCATTTCAGTAATTTTGGCTTTATTACCGTCGTAATTACCCTGATTGGCTTGTGCAATCAGGGTATTTTCGGCCAGGTTGATGTCGAGTGTTTTAGCCACTGCTTCGCCAAAACGTTTAACGTTGTTTTCGTATTCCGCTGTTGTGCGGGAATAAGGAACACCTACTTTTTTCAGCGCAATCATTCGATCCTGAAGATCAGACAGCTTTAATTCCGTTTCTGCCAACCAGGGGTAGTTAGGCATGATGGACTCAGGCACTACTGAGCGTGGTGCAATCATGTGTTGTACATGCCACTCATTAGAATACTTACCACCTACACGTGCCAGATCAGGCCCGGTACGCTTGGAACCCCATTGGAAAGGATGATCATACTTTGATTCAGCAGCCAGTGAGTAATGCCCATAACGCAGGTCTTCATCACGGAACGGGCGAATCATCTGCGAATGGCAGGTGTAACACCCTTCACGCTTATAGATGTCGAATCCACGCAGCTCTAACGGTGAATAAGGACGCACCATTTCAAAACCGGTATCAGGATCACGTACATCTTCCACTGTCTCATCAATGTAGTGCAGTGGAATAATCTCCACCAAACCACCAATACTAATAGCCACCAGTGTCAGGACAATCAATAGCCCTGAGTTGGTTTCAATCGTTTCATGTTTAAACATAATTTTTATCCTCCCGGTCTTAGGCTTGTGCTGCTACAGCAACAGAAACGGGGTTTTCCCGCTTAGCCTGGCGAATAGTCATGTAAACGTTATAAATCATAATTGCCATACCGGTTACAAAGAACATGCCACCAATTGCACGGGCAACCAACGGGCCATGCATAAAGCTAACCGTTTCAACAAAGGTATAAGCCAGATTTCCGTATTCATCGAAAGCACGTAGCATCAGGCCCTGGCCGATACCAGATACCCACATCGCGGTGATGTAAAGAATTACGCCAATTGTTGCGAGGAAGAAGTGAACATAAATCAAACGAGTACTGTACATCGTAGTGTTCCACAACTTAGGAATCATGTGATAAAAAGAGCCTACCGTTATCATCGCCACCCAGCCTAATGCACCGGAATGTACGTGACCAACTGTCCAGTCAGTATAATGTGACAATGCGTTAACACTTTTCAGTGACATCATCGGGCCTTCAAAAGTAGACATGCCATAGAAGGACAGTGCGGTAATCAGGAACATCATGACCGGGTCAGTCCGCAACTTATCCCAGGCACCGGATAAGGTCATGATGCCGTTGATCATGCCACCCCAGGATGGCATTAGCAGCAGAATAGAGAAAGTCGCCGCCAGTGAAGAAGTCCAATCAGGAATAGCCGTCCAGTGCAGGTGATGAGCACCTACCCACATATACATAAAGCTCAATGCCCAGAAATGAACCAAAGACAGGCGATAAGAATAAATCGGGCGGCCTGCTTGCTTGGGTACGAAGTAATACATCATGCCG
>CALHAO010000324.1 GCA_937931765.1 uncultured Thiotrichaceae bacterium | reverse complement strand
ATCAGCGACTGCCAATATCTTAATGCGATCCTGGTTCCGGAAAGCGTCAGAAAGGTTGTTAAAGCCAGCTTTGACCTGGCCACCCATGACAAATTGCAGGGCTTTTACACCACCACCAGCAGGTACGTATTTGGTTTCAATTTCGGCAGCTTTGTCCAGTTGTAAGGCTGCGATATGGTGTCCAACGTATAAGCCTGCGCCTGAAATAGTGAGTTTACCGGGATTTTCTTTAGCAAATTTAACCACATCGGCCATTGAGTTGAATTCACTGTCTTTGCCAACAATGAATACTGCCGGATCTGCGCCCCAGTTAGCTAGGGGTTCCAGATTATCGATGTTGTATTTTACCTTGTCAGGGAAGGCGATAGATTGTGCAATAAAGTGTGGCACATTATAAGCCGCCAGTTGGTAGCCATCCGGTTTGGCCTTTTTGACAAAATCATTCCAGCCAACTTGCCCGCCTGCACCCGGACGGTTGATAACAACAATTGGCTGTCCGCCGAGATAAACACCTTTGCCATCTTCATCGGTTTGAGCGGCCATCATGGTGACGATACGTGCTTGAAAGTCGGTCGCACCACCTGCGCCATAAGCCACTGTCAGCGAAATAGGACGATCCGGAAATTCGTCAGCCGTGACCGTTGAAGCCAGTGAGAATAAGAGTGCACCTGAGGTCAGGATGCGACCCCATTTTAATTTCAGTTTTGGAAATATCATAGTTACAACCTTTGTAGAGTTTATTAATGTGGCTAAATTCCTGAGTTATGCCACTCCAATTACATTAACAGTCCCATCGGCGTCTGGACTTTTAACAACACCGAAAATAGGATATACATTGCCCCGATAAATAATACAGCGACCAAGGCACTACTTTTTATCCGCTCAGTCAGGGTTGCTGGCGGATGGTAAATAAAAGCGATTAAAAACAAAGCCAGCATGGAGCTGCTATACATGCCTAATAACTCAATGGCATATAAGTAGGCGATAAAAATCCCTAACACAGGTAGCAGCTTTAACAGGCCCATCGCTTCAATATCACTGGTGTAAATCCCCAATAATTCACGTGTCAGCAGAAAGCCACTTAATAAAAATAGAGCGATGCTAACGATCAGCGGAAATAAATAGACCTCAGGCGTCTCGTGCCCGACGCATAAGTAGAGCAGGAATGCAGACAAGATAAAAACGGATAAACTGGCTATTAATGGCTTTTTTAGTACGATCATAACGCAGCACCATCCTGATTTTCCTGAGCACCCAAAGCCTGCAGTCTTTCCTTTTCCCGTTTAGCTTTAGTTTCACGAATTTCTCCCCGTACGCTGAACACAATGGAAAGCACACATAGGGTGATGAGAATTAGATTGATGGTGCCGGAGAAGAAATAACTCCATGCGCCATCCATGCTGTCTCCAATCATGCGGCCTTGTAAGAAATTAGTTTCAGTTAGCTTACCCAAAATCAGGCCCAATACTAACGGAGCCGGGCTGAAGCCAATTTTGGCGGCGAAGAACATCATCACACCCAGCGACAACATGACCAACACATCGGACATACTATTTTGCACGCTATAGGTACCGAAAACGGCTAGTACAGTCACGGTGGCGGCCATCATGTGATTAGGAATACGGGTAACAAAACGGCTATATCTGCTGATTGACAGGCCGAAAATCATCATTAGCACTTGTCCGACTAACAAGGAGTCGATAAATGTCCAAGTGACTTTTGCGTGGACGGTGAATAGATCCGGGCCGGGGAACAAACCATTAATTAACAGGCCACCCAGCAGAACGGCAGCGGTTGGGCTGCCTGGTATGCCCAGCGTCAGTAATGGCACCAAGGAAGGGCCGACCATGGCATTATTAGCACTTTCTGCGGCGATAACACCATCCGGTTCACCTTTACCAAACTTGCTGGGGTCAGGGCTGCTTTTACGGGTCTGATCATAGGCTACCAGTCCGGCAATCTGGCCACCTGCACCGGGGATCACACCAACAATACTGCCAACGACAGTACCAATGGTAAGCGCCCGGACGCGGCTGATATTGTAGCGAAAGGATTTCAGGACGCTGTGGTTTTCCAGCGAATTCATTTGCACTTCGCTTTTCTTACCTGAATTCTGCAATAAGGTTAAGACCTGCGGGATAGCAAATAAGCCGATCAACGCGGCTATAATATGCACACCACCCGCCAGATGTTCAGTAAATACAAAGCGTTCTTCGCCCAGTACCGGGTTATAACCAATGGTGGAAATCCACAAACCCAGTGCACCGGCAATCAGTCCTTTTGTGACCTGTCCGCCGCCTAATGATGCGATAATGGTAACGCCAAAAATTGACATCCAGAATAGTTCGGGTGGGCCAAATTTAAGCGCGAGATCAGCCAGTGGGGGCGTAAAAAAAATCAATAAAAATACGCCAACCACACCGCCAATCAGTGAGCTGATGAAGCAGTAATGTAGTGCTTCAGTGGCCCGGCCATTTTTAGCCATCGGATGACCGTCCATCACGGTGGCAATGTTAGCAGGGGCACCGGGAATGTTGACTAATATACCGCTGACAGCACCACCTGCTACGGTTGAAGTGTACACTGCGCCTAATAGAATGAGGGAAGTGGTGGGTTCCATTTGGAAGGTGAAGGGGATGAGTAAGGCGACGGCCATCGTTGGGCTTAAACCGGGTGTTGCACCCAGCAGTAAACCACCGATAGTTCCACATACCAGAATCGTGAAATTGGTTAAGGTAAACACTTCACCAAAGTATTGAAGAAATTCCACGCCTTTTCTCCTCCAAAAGACTATAGAAATCAGTGTATCACAGGCAACTGTCGATTATTCCTCACGATGCTGAAAAGGTATATCGAACGGGTGAACCTTGTATCGGGTAAGCTCTTATTTTGTACCAAAGATCTTGTCGCCTGCATCACCCAAGCCCGGAATAATATAGCCGTTTTCATTCAGGTGTGAATCGAGAGCTGCGGTATACAAACTAATATCAGGGTGTGCCTGCTGAAGTTTTTGGATACCTTCGGGGGCGGCTACTAATACGAGTGCACGGATACTGCTGCAGCCTGCTTTTTTCAGCATGTCGATAGTAGCAATCATCGAGCCACCGGTCGCTAGCATGGGATCAACGATCAGCGCCATACGTTCGTCAATATCACTGGTGAACTTCTCGAAATAAGGTACCGGTTCCAAGGTTTCTTCATTGCGATATAAACCCACTACACTGATTTTTGCGCTGGGCACCAACTCCAGCACACCATCTAACATGCCTAATCCGGCACGCAAAATAGGCACAACGGTAATCTTTTTTCCCTTGATACGCTCAACCTGAACAGGGCCGTTCCAGCCTTCAATTTCGTAAGGTTCCAGCTCAAGATCTTTGGTGGCTTCATAGGTTAATAAGCAGCCTACTTCTGCTGCTAATTGGCGAAAACCACGGGTACTTAAGCCGTCTTGCCGCATTAAGCCCATTTTGTGACTAATCAGTGGGTGTTTTATTATCTGAACGCTCATTGGGTGCTCCTCGTTGCTCTACTTTTTAACAAACAACTGCCGTGGATAGTCGCATAAAGTTTCCACGCCGGTTTCGGTAATAACAATACTTTCTGTGGTCTCCATACCCCAGTTATCCATCCACAAACCAGGCATAAAATGGAAGGTCATACCCGGCTCAAGAATAGTATCATCAGTTGGGCGCAGGCTCATGGTACGTTCGCCCCAGTCTGGTGGGTAACTTAAGCCAATGGGGTAACCACAACGTGCACCGCCACGGCTGATACCATGTTTTTCCAGTGTATTATTTAGTGCGTTAGCTATATCCGCACAGCGGTTGCCCGGTTTGGCGGCGGCTAACCCGGCTTCCAGGCCTTCATTCAAAGCTGCCTCGCCCCGCTGAAACTTATCGTCAGGTGTGCCAAGATAAATAGTGCGTGATAGTGGGCAGTGATACCGTTTATGACAGCCTGCGATCTCAAAAAAAGTGCCTTCATCTTTATTAAAAGGGCGCTCATCCCAGGTCAGGTGTGCTGCGGAGGCATCAGCACCGGAAGGCAGGATCGGCACTATCGCCGGATAATCTCCCGCATGCCCGTCATGACCTGCCATCGCCACGCGGTAAATTTCTCCCACCAAGCGGTTTTTAGGCAGTCCCGGCTCAATCATGGCAAAGGCGGCACGGTGCATGTTTTCAACGATACGTGCAGCAATGCGCATGTAATCAATTTCTTGTGCTGATTTAACCGCTCGGCACCAGTTAACCAGAGCGGTGGTATCAGTGAGTGTGGCTTCCGGCAGGTTGTCTTTGAGTGACAAATAAGCGGTAGGACTGAAATAGTAGTTGTCCATTTCAATGCCAATATTGCCGTTCGCCCAGCCACGAGGCTTGAGAATTTCATTAGCCAGATGCTCCATCGCATGCATCGGTGGGTTCATCACATAATGATCGGGGTAGCAGGTGATATTGTCCTGATCCATATAAACCGTTCGTTTGGCACCATTGGCATCAATCGTGCGGCCATACCAAAGCGGTTCTCCTGTCGGGCCGATGACAACCACCTGCGGTGTGTAAAAAGACCAGCCATCATAACCGGTCAGCCATGACATATTGGACGGGTCATGCACAATCAGGGTCTGAATATCTTGTGCCAACATTGCAGCGCGCACCTTGCTAAGCCGTTTTGCGTATTCTGCTCTGGAAAAATTGAGTGTTATATCGTTCATGACAGGCTCCGGTGGCATGTTTTTGGTGTTGCTCAGTGCTTAATAAGCGTAGCCGAAGTGGTGAATGGTGTCGATAATGTTTATTGGCTCTTCATTGCAAGTAGATATTGATATTTATCTTCTAATGATACAATATATCATATCAATTTTATTGGTATGACTATGAATAGCGTTCTCGAAAATATCAAACAGGCCGAACATAACTGCAAAGAGCATGGTGTCCGCCTCACCAGCAAGCGCAAACAAGTCTTGTCCGGTTTATTGCAAGCAGACAAAGCACTATCCGCTTACGAGCTGGTTGACCAATGCAAGGATGAGTCAGGTAAAACGATGCCCGCCATGTCGGTCTACCGGATTCTGGATTTTCTAGCAGAAGAACACCTCGTTCATAAGTTGGATTCAAACAACAAGTATGTAGCTTGCTCCCATATCACTTGCTCTCACGGTCATGAGGTCACACAGTTTTTAATCTGTGAAAAATGCCAACGAGTTGATGAAATTAATATTGACCCGTCAATGATTGAGCAACTTCAAAGCAACGTGAAAGACGCGGGGTATCACCTGATTAGCCCGCAATTAGAAATGAAATGCCTCTGCGAAACTTGCTTTACAACCTTTCCCCATCCTAACTAACGAAAAGTGAAATGAGAAATGAGAAATATACAAACTTTAGCTGACAAAACAGCGATCAGTCTGTCCTTCCTGTGCGCCATCCACTGTCTGGCGATGCCACTGCTGGTGACATTACTCCCCGCACTGGTTGCTCTACCCATGTCTGATGAGGCTTTCCATAAATGGATGCTGTTTGGTGTTATTCCGATTAGCGCTGCGGCCCTGTTAATGGGGTGTAAAAAGCATAAACGTTATCGCGTATTGATCACCGGGTTTATCGGCCTGAGCATTCTGGCTGCTGCGGCCTTACTGGGTCATGACTTACTGGGTGAAACTGGTGAGAAAACACTAACAGTGATTGGTGCGGCGGTGTTGGCCATCGGTCATTTCTGGAATTATCGCACTTGTCAGAACCATGAGCATTGCGGCCATGACAATGAATAATCCCACTGCTATCAACGATAGATTCATTGACTGATATGTCAACAAACACACCTGTGCAAGTGAGTGAGACCAAAGAAACCCGGATACCGGTGACGATTCTCACGGGTTTTTTGGGCAGTGGCAAAACCACTTTACTCAACAACTTATTGCAACCGTCATTCTGGGAAAATCTATCGCAAACTCAGCCGATAACAGCCGTGGTTATGAACGAATTTGGCAGTGTCGGTATTGATCATCAATTGCTTGAAAAGAATGACGTGCCGATCGCCTTGCTCAATGGTGGCTGTGTGTGCTGCGAGATTCAGGGAACGCTCCTGCCCACCCTAAAAAACTTGTGGATGGGCAGATCCAGCGGGGTGGTTCCCCGTTATGAACGTATCGTGATTGAAACCACGGGTGTCGCTGACCCGACCACCATTATGGAGACCTTGCTGAACTCTAGCTGGATTGCACGGCGGCTTTATCTGGATAGCGTCGTGACCACGGTGGATGCGGTATTTGCTAATCAGCAATTGGATGAGAATTTTGAGGCGGTGCGTCAGGTGGCGACCGCTGATCGCTTGCTACTCACCAAAACTGACCTGACCGATGCAGACACAGCACTCCAGGTTAAAGCACGCCTGACCGAACTAAACCCCGCTGCCACGATTATTCCGGTACTTCACGGCACTATAAACCCAAGTCAGGTTTACAATCTTCGCGCCTACCATCAGTCTCAGCCCACACAAACCAAACAGTGGCTGGCGGCTGATAAATTTCGGGCGGTTACTCCTATCACCTCGCAACCACACACCGGCATTCGCAACCCAACAGCCGTAGCCTCACCCGGTGTCAATGGACGTATTCGCAGCTTCTCTGTGACCTTCGATCAGCCCTTGGCATGGCGAAATGTGACGGATGCAATGGCCGCCCTGAACCTATCCTGCGGCCCTCATCTACTGCGTATGAAAGGCATTGTCAATCTACAGGATCACCCTGATAACCCAACAGTACTTCATGGTGTTCAACACCTGTTTTATCCCGCAGTGAAATTAGCGGAGTGGCCTGATGATGACCACCGAAGTCGCTTTGTGTTTATCACCGCCGATCTTGATGAAGCCTTTGTCAGCAACTTATTAGCATCATTCACCAAAATAATTAACCACCCACTCATTTAACGGTACGGAGTTCCCTTAATGTTTAAGCCCCTATCTATTGCTATTCTGGCAGCGAGCTTGTTCGCCAGTCCGATTGCCTTTTCTGCTGATAAAACCTCAGTCAAAATCTCTGCCCCGTGGGAAATCAACAGCTATGACCCTGCTGTGTCAGGCTTTGCATTCCATCGCCTACAGGTCATGGAAACATTGGTTGATGCAGATACGAAAGGCGTTTTAATTCCAGGCCTGGCGACCGAATGGTCAGCTACCGAAGACGGTATGAGCTGGACGCTTACTGTGCGTGAAGGCGTTAAGTTTCACAATGGCACGACGATGACGGCTGAGTTTGTGGCAAAGTCGCTAATTACTGCGCTTGCAAAGCCAGGCATGCTCAAGAAAGCACCGATCAAAAGCATTGAAGCGAAAGATGGTAAAATCCTTATTCAGATGGAAAAGCCATTTTCAGCGCTACCAGCTTTGCTAACTCACAATACCACTGTGATCTCAGCTCCTGCTTCAATAGATGCTGAAGGCAATGCTGTCGCGGCAATCGGTACCGGCCCTTTTACCGTAGACACATTCACGCCACCACAAGGTCTGTCACTCAAGCGTAATGATGATTACTGGGGTGACAAAGCCTTATTAGAAAGCGCCAGCTATCTGGCAACCAGTCGTGCAGAAACGCGTGCCTTAATCGCTGAAAGTGGCGACGCTGACTTAGTGTTTAACCTTGACCCTTCCGGCTTTGCCCATTTGAAAGACGTGGATAGTGTTACTGCTATGGCTGATGCCATTCCTCGCGTTGTTAGTCTGAAGCTAAATGCCAGTCATAAGTTCTTAGATGATGCACGTGCTCGTCAGGCATTAAGTATGGCGATTAACCGTCAGGGTATTGCAACTGCAATCACCCGTTTCCCTGAAGCCAGTGCAACACAGCTGTTTCCACCAGTACTGAGCGAGTGGCATGATAAAGACCTGAAACCACTAACAAACGATGTCGAAGCGGCCAAAAAACTACTGGCTGATCTTGGCTGGAAAGCCGGTGATGATGGTGTTTTAACCCGCGATGGTGAGCGTTTTAAGCTATTACTACGCACCTTCCCTGACCGTCCTGAATTGCCACTTATTGCCACTGCACTACAAGATCAGTGGGGCGAAATTGGAGTTGAGTTAGAAGTCAGCGTGAGCAGTTACTCTGAAATCCCAAAAGGCCATAAAGACGGTTCATTAGAAGTTGCTTTGTTTGCGCGCAACTATGGTTTAACACCTGATCCTATCGGTACAACGTTAGCAGACTTTGGTAAAGGTGGCGGCGATTGGGGAGCCATGGGCTGGGATAACGCGACGGTTATCGACGCGTTGGATAAAATTTCTCAAACCAGTGACGCATCCGTTCGCAGTGAAAACATTGCTACCGTCGTTAAGGCAGTGCATGACGAACTACCGTTGATTCCGGTGGTTTGGTATCAGCATACCGTTTCTGTCGCGAAGGATCTGAAAGGCTACGTGGTTGATCCGTTAGAGCGTAATTACGGCCTAAGCAAAGTTTCCTGGGGTAAGTAATGCTTCAACGCTCTGTTTTTTGGTCTGCCCTTGCCGGGCGGGCCGTACAAGCTGTGGTAGTGGCTGTTGTTGTCGGGATTATAAGTTTCGCGATGATGCAGGCACTTCCCGGTGACTCAGCCTACCGTATCGCTGCCGGTCGTTATGGCTATGACATGATGGATGCCGCCTCAGCGGATCAGGTGCGGACTGAATTAGGACTCGATCAGCCTGTAGTCGTGCAGCTTGTGTCATGGCTTGGTTCGCTGGCGCAATTCGACTTGGGTAAATCATCCGTCAGTGGTAGCCCGATTGCGGAAGAGCTAAAAACGCAAATGGGTTACTCACTATTGCTCGCGGGTGCAGGACTCTTAGTGTCGTTGCTGATTGCCATACCCGTCGGGATAATGGCTGGCTTAAAACCCGGAGGCTGGTTCGACCGGTTCAGCTTGGCCGCGTCGATATTTTTCCGCGCCATTCCCGCCTTTGCAATTGGTGTGGTGCTGATGCTGGGGTTTGCGGTGCATACCAAACTTCTCCCCGTTGCCGGATTTAAAGGGCCGGAGTATTTGGTACTGCCCGCACTCACCTTAGGATTGGGCTTGGCAGCGGTTTCCAGTCGGGTCATCCGCGATGCCGTCAGCGAAGCTATGTCAGCAGAATGGCGTTTATTCTCACGCACCAAAGGCTTGTCATCCAAACTAACGCTATCACGGCATGTATTGCGTAATGCAGCCCTGCCGGTAGTGGCTTATGTCGGTGTGCAACTGGCTTTTTTAATCGAAGGTGTCGTGATTATTGAGAGCGTGTTTGCATGGCCGGGTATTGGTCACGCCTTGGTACACGCTATTTTTGGTCGCGACGTGCCGATGGTACAAGGTACCGCACTAGCACTGGGTTTGATGTATGTGGTGCTCAACCTGATAGTTGATCTGACTTGTCACGGTATTGACCCACGCAGGAGTAAAACAGCATGAGTAATCAAGCTATTCTCGCGACCTTACCCGTTGAACGCCGCTTTCCGATCTGGCGTGTGCTAGGCATTGTATTACTGCTGTTTTTAGCGGTATGCGCTGTCATGGGGCCTGACTTAATCGGTGTTGATCCGTTTAAGCAATCACTCATGCACACCCTGCAATCGCCCAGCGCAGAGCACTGGTTAGGCACAGATCACCTTGGCCGCGATATGCTGGCGCGTTTGTTATCAGGCGCACAGTTGTCATTATCACTCGCCGCATTGTCGGTATTAACCGCTGCCATTCCCGGAACGATTCTAGGCATTGTTGCGGCGTGGCGCGGTGGATGGACAGAACGCGGGCTGACCCTATTTGCCGATGCCGTGCTGGCCTTACCCGGCTTATTGCTGGTGTTAATGCTGGCGGCGATTTCACCCGGATCATGGTGGGCCTTGTATGTCGGTTTATCCCTGACCTTATGGGTGGAATATTTCCGCTATACCCGCCAACGTGCGCGCGTCGTATTGTCTGAGCCTTCGGTTGAATCGTCCCGTTTACTAGGCTTTGGCCCGATGCATGTGGTGCGTCGCCACCTCATCCCTGAGATCGGCCCCGGCCTGCTAACCATTGCAGCCTTTGGTGCGGCGACAGCCGTGACTGCCGTGGCGGCTTTAGGCTTTGTTAGTGTTGGCATTCGCCCGCCTACTGCAGAGTGGGGTGTGATGATGACTCAGCTATTACCATATTGGCGTGAAGCACCGTTTTTGATTTTCCAACCAGTTATTTGTTTGGTAATTACTGTATTAGCGTTGCACTTATCAGTGGGTGGGAGAAAACTATGACAGGCCCAAACATTACTATTGCAGTAGAAGATTTGGTGGTACACGCCGGTTCTAAAAAACTACTTGGCCCGATCAGCTTCGAATTACCAGCAGGAAACGCTTTAGTGATTATGGGTGAAACCGGTGCTGGTAAAAGTCTCCTTGCTCAGGCAATTCTCGGCACACTACCTGATGGCTTAAGTGCAGAAGGCATTATTCATCTGAATGGTGAACGTATCGATCAACTCTCCTCGCAACAACGCTCAGCTTTTTGGGGGCGAGAGGTGGCGATTCTGCCGCAAGAGCCATGGCGGGCGCTTGATCCGCTGATGATTGCCCAGTCTCAAGTGCGTGAATCACATCGTTATGTTGCAGGCCTTTCCCGTAAAGCCGCGAAACAGGCAACGGCTACTGACTTCCAAACACTAGATCTCACGGGCGCAGAGAAACGTTTACCCAGCGCCTTATCCGGTGGTATGGCACAGCGTGTGGCGTTTGCAGCAGCTACGGCAGCTGATGCACCGGTGTTAATTGCGGATGAGCCGACCAAGGGCTTGGATGCTGAACGCAGCCATACGGTAATCGAGTTACTCGCCAAAGTACCGCGTGAAGGTGGAACCTTGTTAGCCATTACCCATGAAGCATCCGTTGCCAAGCATTTGGGTGGTGAGTTATTAGTATTGAAGTCGGGTGACTTGGTGGAACGGGGCGCGACCAAGCAAGTGTTAGCACAACCCACTGCCGACTACACGCGCGAGCTGTTAGACGCTGAGCCGCAAGTATGGCCGACAACACCCACTACCGAAGCGGGTGAGATGTTGCTGGAGGTGAAAGATGTTGCTGTGAGTCGTGGCGAACGTACCTTACTGCAAGGTTTCGACTTAACGCTATTGGCAGGTGAGCGGATTGCGATTGCTGGCCCTAGTGGTGTCGGCAAAACTTCATTGCTGGATGTATTAGCAGGTCTTCAGATTCCTTCAGCCGGAACAGTAACACGTAGCAATCAAGTTAGCTCTACGGGTATCCAGAAGCTTTATCAAGACCCACCGGCAGCATTTCCGGCACGGGTGGCTTTAGGTAAAAGCCTGAAGGATGTGGCCCGTTTGCATGGTGAAGATTGGTCTAAGGTGTTGGCTTACTTGTCTCGTTTAGGGATTGATGAGTCATTATTGAAACGTCGACCTGATGAGGTATCGGGTGGTGAGTTACAACGTATATCGATAGCGCGGGCGTTAACGGCTAAGCCTGCTATTTTGTTAGCCGATGAGCCAACATCGCGCCTTGATCCGATTACTCAGCGTGAGACATTGGCGATGATTGCAGATATTGCGGCGGAGAAAGGTATTGCGGTGGTTTTAGTGACGCATGATGCTGTGATTGCGGATAAGTGGGCGGATCGGAGGGTTGTATTGAGCGAATTCCCAAAAAGGCAATATTGACAGGACATACTGTTCAAGTCGGAGTTGAGGGTTAGGCAAGCAATCCCGGCTAACGAACGTACACGAAATAATCTCCCTAAGGTGAAGTGGCTATTGCAGGGGTTACCGTATAGTTCCACTTAGGCAGGTGGCTATCAAAAGCATTGGACGGGTCATGCACAATCAGGGTCTGAATATCTTGTGCCAACATTGCAGTGCGCACCTTGCTGAGTCGTTTTGCGTATTCTGCTCTGGAAAAATTGAGTGTTATATCGTTCATGACAGGCTCCAGTGGCATGTTTTTGGTGTTGCTCATTGCTTAATAAGCGTAGCCGAAGCTGTGAATGGAGTCGATAATAATTGTGATCGGCTGGTTAATCAATCACTTACAAAAAGTGGCTGATTTGTGTTAACATCACCCCACTTTGACCCTGTAGGAGGAGAGTTTAGATGGCAGATATGAAACAGTTGGAGAGTGATCTCAGATCCGGACGTATTTCACGTCGTGATTTTGTGAAGCTAACCGCGTTATTCGGACTGAGTGCAGCCGCACCGGGTATTTTATTCGCAGCTGGACATGACCCGAAAAAAGGTGGTCACCTGAAAATTGGCACCGGACATGGCTCCACAACGGATTCATTAGATCCCGGAACAGCTACCAACGATTTCACCAATATGCTGCTGAATACTATGCATGGTTATCTGACAGTTGTTGCAGGTGATAACTCTCTGCAAGGCGAATTGGCAGAGAGCTGGGGGTCGTCTGAAGATGCAAAAACCTGGACGTTCACCCTACGCAAGGCTAAGTTTCATGATGGTAAGCCCGTAACCGGTAAAGATGTTGTCGCTTCACTGAATTTTCATCGTGGTGAAGACAGTAAATCAGCGGTCAAGTCGACGGTTGATACCATTGCAGAAATGAAAGCAGAGGGTAATACCGTCGTCATTACCTTAAAAGACGGTAATGCTGATTTGCCTTACCTATTGAGTGATTACCATCTGGTGATTGCGCCAGCGAATGAAGATGGGAAAATTGATCCTGCCGGTACCATCGGTGCGGGTGGTTATAAGTTGAAGAACTTTGATCCCGGTGTGAAGGCTGAGTTTGAAAAATTCGCTGACTATTGGAATGACAAAGAAGGTCATGTTGAGACAGCAGAATTGATCTCCATCAAGGATGTTGCCGCACGGACTAATGCCTTACGTACCGGCGAAGTCGATGTGATTGATCGTCTGGATATTAAAACATTACACCTGTTAGAGCGTGACAAGAAAGTCAAGATCATGGAAACCAGTGGTAACGCGCATTATTCGATGCCGATGCGTTGCGACATGGACCCGTACAAAAACAATGATGTTCGTTTAGCACTGAAATACTCGCTGGATCGTGAAGCCTTGTTGGAAACCTTGTTACGTGGCCACGGTTATGTGGGTAATGATCACCCGATCGGTCGTGCTAACCGCTATTTAGCGAAGGATATGGAGCAACGTGCTTATGATCCTGATAAAGCGAAGTTCCACCTGAAGAAGGCTGGTGCTGAAGGTCTGAAAGTCCAGTTGAGTGCGGCAGATGCAGCATTCGCGGGCGCGGTTGATGCGGCTGTGTTGTATAAAGAGCATGCGGCTGTAGCCGGTATCGATGTTGAAGTGATACGTGAGCCGGATGATGGTTACTGGTCTGATGTATGGATGAAAAAAGATTTCTGCATGTGTTACTGGGGTGGTCGTCCGACGGAAGACTGGATGTTCGTTTCTGCTTATGCGGCTGATTCTAAGTGGAATGATGCGTACTGGCAGAATGATAAATTTAACAAGTTATTAGTGGAAGCTCGTTCTGAATTGGATGAATCCAAGCGTGGCGAAATGTACGGAGAGATGCAGGGCATTGTCAGCAACGAAGGCGGTACTGCGATTCCGGTATTTAATAACTACCTGTTCGCCAGTAGCCAGGACATCGGGCAGCCTGAAAATATGTCTAATAACTGGAGTACGGATGGTCAGCGTGCCATTTTGCGCTGGTGGAAGACTGCGTAACGTAAATTTCCGCTTTAATTTTTAGCGTTTAGAGACACTAGCCCCCTCTTTTTCAAGTGGGGGCTTTTCAATGGTAGCCATCCATTCCCCAAGGCTTTATAGTGCGCCTCGCAATCTTTATCACATACATTAATTAATACGGCCACACGCGCTTAAAATACCTCGGGACATATTACCTTGATTACACTAGCAAACATC
>CALHAO010000323.1 GCA_937931765.1 uncultured Thiotrichaceae bacterium | reverse complement strand
CTGCGTAGCTCTGGGGTAGGTTTATCTGACATAATTATTCCGCAATAAAAAAGGGCTGTAAGCAAAAAACTTACAACCCTTTGATATAAATGGTGGCTACACCGGGATTCGAACCTGGGACCCCATCATTATGAGTGATGTGCTCTAACCAACTGAGCTATGTAGCCAAAATAGGTGGTGAATATTAGCGTCACAATCCAGGACTGTCAACCTGAATTAGACATTAAATCCGAGGTGACTAGACATTAAATCGGAAGTGGACAACATCCCCTTCCTGCATCAGATAATCCTTGCCTTCAAGACGCCACTTACCCGCATCTTTAGCACCCTGCTCACCCTGATACTTAATAAAATCATCATACGCAGTGACTTCAGCACGAATAAATCCACGCTCAAAATCAGTATGGATACGACCCGCACCATTAGGCGCTGTAGCACCCTGCTTCACTGTCCAGGCTCGCACTTCCTTCTCACCAGCAGTGAAGAACGTTTGCAGCTCTAACAACTCATAGCCACCACGAATAACGCGATTCAATCCTGGCTCTTCCTGACCAATACCTTCCAGAAATTCAGCCTGATCCGCCTCATCCAACTGAGAAATCTCTGACTCAATCTCGGCACACACAGGTACCACCTCAGCCCCTTCTTTCACCGCCACTTCACGCACAGCATCCAGATAAGGGTTATTCTCAAAACCATCTTCATTCACATTAGCAATGAAGAAAAGCGGCTTGATAGTAATCAGATGAAACTCACGCACCAGCTTGCGCTCATCATCCGATAAATCCATTGTTCGGGCGCTATCACCTTCAGCCAGATGAGCCAATAAACGCTCAGCTACTTCTTTCTGCGCCAGTGCATCTTTATTACCTGATTTGGCCGTTCTGGCCAGGCGGTAAATAGCTTTCTCAACTGTATCCAGATCCGCCAGCACCAATTCGGTATTGATAATATCAATGTCATAAACCGGATCAATCTTTCCGGCTACATGCACAATGTCATCATTATCAAAACAACGAACCACCTGCGCAATCGCATCAGTTTCACGGATATGCGCCAGGAATTTATTACCCAGCCCCTCACCTTTGGAAGCACCTTCCACCAAACCGGCAATATCCACAAACTCCATCGTCGTAGGCAAAACCCGTTCAGGACTCACAATATCAGCCAAAGCCTTCAAGCGCTCATCCGGCACCGGCACAATACCTACGTTCGGCTCAATCGTACAAAACGGATAATTCGCCGCCTCAATACCCGCCTTAGTCAGCGCATTAAAAAGTGTAGATTTACCCACATTCGGCAATCCCACAATGCCACATTTGAATCCCATGTTATTCCTACCTACTGCGATGCAACTCGTTCATCGCTTTTTGTGTTTCACCACTGACAATCAACTCAATCTGATCCGCCACATCATCGATGCCACGCATAATCTGATCTTCGTCACTACGAGATGGCGTGCCCAGCACATAATTAACCACCAGACTACTATCACCCGGATGACCAACACCCAAGCGCAGTCGCCAATATTCTTTACCCATCTGGGCGTGAATATCCCGCAAACCATTATGCCCGCCGTGACCACCACCTTTTTTCAGGCGCACGACACCCGGAGCAATATCCAGCTCATCATGAGCAATCAGGATTTCCTCAACAGGAATACGGAAAAAGGCAGATAATTGCTTTACGGAAAGACCACTCCGGTTCATAAATGTCATTGGCTTTAACAACCAAACAACATGACCGGCAATATCAACTTTACAAGCTTCACCCGAAAAACGCTTTTCAGGCAGAAGCCGACCACCAAAACGTTTTGCCAGTTCGTCAACAAGCCAAAACCCGGCATTGTGCCGGGTTTTGTCATATTTACTGCCTGGATTTCCCAGACCTGCAATCAATCTAACAGTCATAAACTGTTTTAGTGAATCGCAGCCAGTGCCTGGTCATGATCTTCACCCAATGCCAACTGAGGCAAAGTAACACCTTCAGGCAATTTCAGATCAGACATATGCACAATCGCGCCCTTCTCAACATCCATCATATCGACTTCAATATACTCAGGCAGATCTTTTGGCAAACAAGCGATCAACACTTCGTTCATAACGCGACTAACTTTGCCACCCTCAATCTTGATTGCTGGCGCTGCATCTTCATTGATGTAATGCAAAGATACATTAACCTGTAGCTCGTGATCTTCTTCAATGCGCTGTAAATCAGCATGCAGAATGACCGCCTTAGCAGGATGGCGCTGAAGATCACGCAAAATAGCCAGCTCTTTCTTATCACCAAAATCAACAGTAATAATTTGCGAGTAGAACGCTTCTTCTTCAAGGTTACGAATCAATTCATTATGCTTCAATGTAATTGACTGAGGGTCGGAACCACCACCATAAATAACAGCAGGAACCCCATTTTGACGACGCAGGCGGCGGCTCGCACCCTTCCCCTGCAAATCACGGGCTTCAGCCTGTAATGAATATTTTTTTGACATGAGAGTTAACTCCAAAATAAATAAATTTCACCGTCCCGCGACCAGAAC
>CALHAO010000322.1 GCA_937931765.1 uncultured Thiotrichaceae bacterium | reverse complement strand
TGCACCCGATCACCAATCCGCCCCATAATGACTTCCGCAAACTCAGCAAACCAATGTGCAATATCACGATTACGCCAGCCGCCCTGATCCAGCAATGCACTCGGCAATTCCCAGTGATAAAGCGTGGCATAGGGCTTAATACCACGTTCCAGCAAACCATCCACCAGACGCTCGTAATAATCCAAACCCTGCTGGTTAACCTGCCCTCTTCCCTCCGGCATCACCCGCGCCCACGAAGTGGAAAACCGGTATGAATCCAAACCACAAGCCTTAATTAAATCGAAATCATCTGCCCAGCGATGATAATGATCACAGGCAACAGCGCCATTTTCACCGCGCACCACATTACCGGGCGTTGCCGCGAAGTCATCCCATTGAGAACGCCCGCAATCACCGAAGTCACTGCCTTCGATTTGGTAAGCAGAAGTCGCCACACCAAATTCAAACCCTTCAGGGAAGTCGCTGCGTTTGAAATCCATAGTCATTTTTGGTTCTCCAGGTACATATTGTTTGATTATGTGCTGACAGCACTGGTTGACTTGCGCACGATCAAATCAACATCCAACATCTTGCGCACCTCATATTTTCTACCGGACTGGATAATCTGATGGAGGTAGCCGGTGATCTCATAGCCTGCTTGACGGATAGAAGAGTAAACGGTAGTCAGCGCAGGGTTGAACTTGCCACTTTCCAGATAAGGCAAACCATCATCATAGGTAATCACTGATACCTCTTTGCCAATGGTTAAATTATGATCGCGGATGGCACGCCGGATGCCCAGTGTCAGTATCATGCTGGAAGAAATAATCGCAGTGGGACGGGGTTGCTGTTGTAATATCTCACAGGCTACTTCATAGCCGTTAATCTCAGTCATCTCTTTCCGCGAAAACATCAGCTCTTTTCGCAACGGCAACCCAGCCTGCTGTAAAGCTTGTTGATAGCCCTGAAGCCGATGGAAAGCGAAGGTGAAATCCTGGTTACCATTCATCAGGACAATGTTTTTATGCCCCATATCGATCAGTAATTGCGTACCTTTGTAAAACGCGCCAACATTATCGACATCAAGAAATGAAAACGGCGCATGCTGATTATTCTCGCCCCATGCTTTATCGCAGGTACGACCATGCACAATAAAGGGCATTTTGGTTCCGGTCAGGTAATTAATCCGTGGATCATCACATAAAGGTGTACTGACAATCAGGCCATCCACCCGCCCTGCTTCTACAACGCTGCGGTAAGTTTCCATCTCATTCTGGCTGGTGGTGGGCACAATACTAAGATCCAGGCCCGCTTCCACCAGTTTCTGGGTGATACCTCCCAGAAACTCGTTAAATAGTGGCGTAATCAGATTATGTTCAACCGGATAAATGAGTCCGACATGCCCGGTTTTGCCTGTTGCCAGCGATGTAGCAAAGCGGTTGGGGCGATAATTCATCTCATCAGCCACTTTTTGCACCCGCTCGCGCGTTTTCTGGCTGACCTCAGGATAGCCGTTCAGAGCACGGCTGACTGTGGTTTGTGATAAGCCAAGTTTTTCAGAGAGTGCCTTCAGATTCATACAGGTTGCTATTATTTCGTTAAGGGCTAGTGGCTAAACAATAATACCTTCTCAGTACGCATGCAAAAGTTATCGGGGTTTTTGCTGCCCCATCACTATTCAAAGCGCTTTGCTTTATGCTGTAATACTGTAGAAATCGAAGATTTCTACGCTTGGGATGAAGTGTTTTCAACCCATGAATCAACAGCCAGTTATGAGGAGTGGGCATGTCAGATAGTCATGATAAAAACAGCAACAAAGAATTCCGTCAATTAGGCGGTGATAGCGACTGGTGGCGTAGCGCGGTGGTCTACCAAATCTACCCACGCTCCTATCTGGACACCACGGGTGATGGCGTCGGTGACTTGGCGGGTATCAGCCAGAAACTGGATTATCTTGCCGAGCTGGGTGTAGATGCGGTGTGGATTTCACCGTTCTTTACTTCACCGATGAAAGACTTCGGCTACGATGTTTCCGATTATCGTGGCATTGATCCTATGTTTGGTTCGCATGAAGACTTTGCGCTGCTGCTGGAAAAGGCACATTCATTGGGCATCAGAATATTAATTGACCTGGTATTGTCACACACCTCCGACCAGCATGAGTGGTGGCAAACCAGTAAACAGTCACGTGACAATGAAAAAGCGGACTGGTATGTCTGGGCTGATCCGAAAAAAGATGGCTCACCGCCCACTAATTGGCTATCCATTTTTGGTGGCTCAGCCTGGGAATGGGATGCAGTGCGCCGTCAGTACTTCCTGCACAACTTCCTGACCTGCCAGCCTGATCTGAACTTCCACAATATGGATGTGCAGGATGCGTTACTGGATGTGACCCGGTTCTGGCTGGATCTGGGCGTGGATGGTTTCCGTCTGGATACCGCCAATATGTATTTCCATGATGCAGAATTGCGTGACAACCCGCCGGTGGCTGAGGGCATGGTGGTTAATGGTATTGACCCCGCCAACCCTTATGCGATGCAGGAGCCGAAGTACAATATTTCCCGCCCGGAAACGCTGGGGTTTATGGAGCGCTTTCGGGCGGTGCTGGATGAATATCCGGCGGTCACATCAGTGGGCGAACTCGGGGCCGTCGTCGATATGTATACAACCGTGGCTGCTTATACCGAGGCGGGCAAGCGGCTGCACATGGGTTATAGTTTTGACTTCATGACGCATACTTACAATGCACCACATATCCGTTCGGTGGTTGAACGTATGCAGCAGCACATTGGTTCCGGCTGGCCTTGCTGGGCATTTTCCAATCATGATGTTGAGCGTGTAGTCAGTCGCTGGGGCGTCCCGTGTGAAGCTGCGACGATGCTCACCGCTTTATCAACTAGCTTGGCTGGCACTGCGTGCATGTATCAGGGTGAGGAATTGGGTTTACCTGAAGCTGAAGTCGCGTTTGAGGACTTACAAGATCCATTTGGCATTCGTTTCTGGCCCGGCTACAAAGGACGTGATGGTTGTCGCACGCCTATGCCTTGGCAAGCAGATGAGTCTTTAGCGGGATTTTCTTCGGCAGAACGGAGTTGGCTGCCGGTGTCTGAGGCGCATTTGCCATTGGCAGTGAGTGAGCAACAATCCGACGATTCCGTATTACAACGCACGCGGCACTTTCTGCAATGGCGCAAGCAGCAACCCACCTTACTCAAGGGCGATATTCACTTCATTGATGCGCCGGAAGGCTTGCTGGCTTTTGTGCGTGAATATGAACAGGAAAAGCTGCTGTGTGTATTTCAACTGGATGGTAAAGCCAGTCGTTTTGATACTGACTTTAGCGGTGTTGTGCAGCTAAACAATGAATTCTTCGGTAGCGAGTTTTTTGATAATGACTCACTGGGTGGCACTTGTGTGCTACCTGCTTATGGTATGTTTTTTGGCATCATCACTGACTAACTTTGCATTCATATTGAATGATACTTTTATTCTGGATAGTGATACGCTTAATTGATGAAATGTAAAATTTAAGCGATTCATTTGCTTGCAATTTGGCAACGCTCTATTTACACTTTTATCAAAGCGCTTTGAATTTTATTTTTCTATTCGCTTTTATTTATTTATGAGGAGAAGTCATGAGTTTAAGTCTGAAATCTGCGATAGCCACTGGCCTTATCGCTGCTGCGACATTTGCCGGAGCAGTGTCCGCTGCCGA
>CALHAO010000321.1 GCA_937931765.1 uncultured Thiotrichaceae bacterium | reverse complement strand
GCTACCGATAGCGGAGCCAAACACGATGAAATACAGGCTGGTTGATAATACCGGCGAGGCGATACTTTGTAATAGGGTGCGCCAGGTGCGCAGCATTTCAAATTTGTAAATCACTTTAACGGCTTGATAATTCATGACTGGTCAGCCTCTGGTTTATCGGTATGGACAAGGTCAACAAAGATGTCTTCCAGTGAACTTTGCGTGGTGCGGAGATCTTTCAGTGTCAAACCAGCGTCGCTGACACTGGTCAGCAGACGTGTGATGCCGGTTTGGTCAGCTTTGGTATCGTAGCTGTAAAGCAGTTCAGAGCCATCATTAATCAGCTCCAGCTCATATTCCGCCAGCGAATGCGGAATTTCAGTCAGGGTCTCACGCAACTCTATGCCCAACTGTTTTTTGCCCATCTTTTTCATCAGGGTCTTTTTGTCTTCAATTAGCAGTAATTCACCATCGCGTATCACGCCAATCCGGTCAGCGATTTCTTCCGCTTCCTCAATGTAATGCGTGGTGAGAATAATGGTCACACCGGATTCACGCAGGTTGCTGACAATCTGCCACATGTCTTTGCGTAACTCGACATCAACGCCCGCAGTCGGCTCATCCAGAAACAGAATTTTTGGTTGATGCGATAGCGCTTTAGCAATAAGTACCCGGCGTTTCATGCCACCGGATAGCGCACGAATCTCACTGTATTTTTTGTCATGCAGCGACAGGTCTTTTAATAGCTGATCAAGGTAAGCAGCATCCGGTTTTTTGCCAAACAAGCCTCGGCTCAGATTGATAGTATCCCAGACGGTTTCAAAAGCCCCCAGTGTCAATTCCTGTGGCACTAAGCCGATCATTTGGCGGGTGAGGCGGTAGTCCTTAATGATGTCATGGCCATCAACAGTGACACTGCCACCTGTGGGATTAACCAGTCCGCAAATGGCAGAAATCAGCGTAGTTTTGCCTGCGCCATTGGGGCCGAGTAGGGCGAGTATTTCGCCATCATGAATGTTCAGGCTGACAGATTTCAGCGCCTGATGTCCTGAGGCGTAGGTTTTTTCCAGCTTATTGATAATGATAATGTCCGGCATGCTTGCTAGCCCACTTTGGTGGTTATAATAGTCGGGCTATCATCACATATATTGTGCACCTGCGCATCACATGCGCTTAGGTACATTACCGGAAGTTGAGATTAGTAATATTGGCAGCTCGGCTAATCATTCATATCGAGCACCAGCTGATAAGTCGCTTTTACTACTCCGGCCATTTTATTGTAGTCCAGTCGATCTGCTGTATCCTGCGGCGTATGGTAAGCCAGATTGCGGTTATACGCGGTATCAGTCACCATCACTGCGGGGTAGTCCATTATCCAGAAGTTACGGTGATCTGATGAATCAATGCCGGGCACCAGTGCCATCGGTGCATTCAGTGAGTAAACTGGTAAGTCATCTCCAACACTACGTAGGAAGCTACTTTTTACGCTACGCACCGCTGCCATATTGCCCAGATTACTAATCACAGAAATAAAATCCCCGCGATCAGAATAAAAGTATTTCAGCCATGACACTGGAAATAATTGTGAGCCTGGCTCATCGCTGAAGTAGCCAATCATCTCCAGTGAAATCATGAGGTCGACCTCAGTATTCTTGTCTTTAAGCATTTTTGCATGCACATAACTGCCCATAAATGGTGTGGCGTAGAACACATGTTCTTCCAGTGTATAAGCCACCAATGTCACCCGCCGTTGTAAGGAGGTTGTGGATAATAAGCGTGCCAGTTCAATCAATCCGGCAACGCCGCTGGCATTATCATCTGCACCAGGCAATCGGTCATGGGTATCGTAATGTGCACCAATCACCAGGGTTTTTCCGGTGTCGGGGCCAAATTCGAGAATCAGGTTATGGAATTGCTGTTGTTCCGCTTCATAAGTCTGAAATTGTACGTCGCCATACTGTGAGAGTTGCTCCTCCAGCCAATTAACCGTTGGTTGGAGTTCAGCTTCCACGCCCACCCGTGCGGGTAGTGTTTTACTGAGCATCACCACATGTGAACGTAGTGTTTCCGGGTTTACATCAGGCTGTGCAGATTGTGCTGTGTGGTCGGTTACCCAAACTGGTTGTGTTACCACGAACCAAATTGAGAACAGGATAAACAGCAGGGCAGAGGCGTAGATTAGGGTATTGTTCAGTATTCTTTTCAGCATCTGATTTCCAGGAAAATGTCACATGATATTCATATGTAATAGTGTATTCTTAGCTTGGATGCACTGTCACTTAGTATTATTACGGAAGTTTACAAGCAGATATGACTAAAAAATCAATCACACCAATCACATCGGACGATCATCGTTCACTGCAAGGCAAAGTTGCCCTGGTTACCGGTTCTGCCCGGCGTATTGGCGCGGCTATTATCCGGCGCTTACATGCAGAGGGAGCGGTAGTAGTGGTTCATTACCGTAATTCAGCTGATGATGCGTTGCAGCTACAGACCGAGCTAAATGAGCAGCGGCCAGCATCTTGTCTATTGGTGCAAGGTGATTTATTGGACATTGATAAAATACCTCAGTTGATCGCTCATGTTATTGAGCACGCGGGCAGGCTGGATATTTTAGTAAATAACGCTTCCGGTTTTTATCCAACGGCCTTGGGTGAAGTGACTGAACGTCAGTGGGACGAGTTAGTGGGCAGTAATATGAAAGTGCCGTTTTTTATGGCTCAGGCCGCGATGAGTGAACTGAAAAAGAACAATGGCTGCATCGTTAATATGGTAGATGTACATGGTTTCCGCCCATTGGCTGATTACCCTGTGTACAGCTCAACTAAAGCGGGTTTGTTAATGCTGACTAAGGCATTGGCAAAAGAGTTAGGGCCAGAGGTAAGGGTAAATGGCGTCGCGCCGGGTGCCATACTCTGGCCGGAGCAGGGTATGGATGAATCACAACAGGTCGA
>CALHAO010000320.1 GCA_937931765.1 uncultured Thiotrichaceae bacterium | reverse complement strand
GCGGATTATAGCTTAGACCCGAACAGCGTATTCATGACAAAACAACTATAAAGTCTGACTATGAAATTTGACCAACGCGATTACGACAAACGCAAAGCACCGCTCTCCGAGACACTGACACTTTACGGCATGGTGAGTGTGATGTTGTTGCTTATCAGCCTGGAAATATTCACTAACTACGAGCCGCGTAAAATGGCCGCGCTGATGTTTTTATTGTGGTGGATGCCGCTGGTATTGCTGCATGAATTCGGGCATGCGGTCATGGCTAAATGGCTGGGCTGGGGAATTGAGCGAACGGTGGTGGGTTTTGGGCGGATCATTTATCAGGGACAGCTATTCGGTGCGCCACTGGAAGTGCGTATGGTGCCCATCGAAGGTTTTGTACAGATCCAATTCTTGGGGCAGCAGGGCGCAAGGATTAAAAATGCGCTGATTTATTTCGCCGGGCCAGGCATTGAGTTGTTGTTATTTCTGGCGATAGGTTTGATCTTAGGTTGGAGTAATTTATTTCTGATCGAAGATGATTACGGTAAGTTAGCGCTACAATCATTAGCTTTTGCCGCATTGGCGGGGGCAGTGATTAATCTGATTCCAATGGGTGTGGTGACTAAAGACGGCGAATCGCCGAATGATGGTCTGGGTATTCTGAAAAGTTTGTTTGGCAAGGGGTAATCGGTGGCGAATTCACCGTGTAAGTCTGCTGAGTTTAAAGCAGCAAATCTTCAGTAATGGGGATGTAACGTGTGGCAGCTTTTATCAATGATGAGGCTGTCAGTAACTGAGCGCCATAGACTTCGGTTTCGACGCCATGACGTTGAGTCGCACGTTGCAATAGCATATCAAAATCACCGTCACCGGAAGCCAGTACGATCACATCAGTTTCAGCGGCTGCTTCCATAACATCCAGTGTAATACCGACATCCCAGTCACCTTTGGCCGAGCCATCCTTGCGCTGGATATACGGTTTTAGCTTTACTTCAAAGCCGATGGCTCTGAGGATATTTTGAAATTGTGCTTGTTTCGGATCACCCCGGTCAATGGCATAAGCGTAGGCGTGAACAACCTGGCGGTTGTGGGTCGCTTTAGCCCAGAAACGGTTGTAATCAAAGTTACGGGAGAATGAGTGGCGGGTGGTGTAGTAGATGTTTTGTACATCTACGAACAGGCTGACTTTTTTCATGGTGTTAGTTTAGCGTTGTCAGCCTGTTAGTGATAGGTTCAGCCAACCTGTTGTTCATTTATTTTCAAGCGCTCACCAAACCAAATACCATCGCACTCAATGCCACCACATGAATTAATATAATCGCCTTATCATTCCACAGCAGGCCGACAACTAACCAGCCGGTGATACCCAGCAGAAATAAATACATATTCAGCGGTGTGGCCTGCATCGCGGTCGCGGTATAACCGAGAATCTGAATAAAAGACGCCACCCATTTCAGGATGAAGGCGATCTGTTCTTTTTGTGGGCCGATGTGCTGCATAACTGCCTGCATGGTGGTAATCCTTATCGTGGTGATGGTTGATGTTGCGATAGGGTGAGTATTCATCAGCGGGAATCAGTTGACTAATCATATTCCGCCACGCCAGACTGTAGAAAAACTACTGGCTTGAGGCAGGTATGCGTGAACCGAATTTAAAAGCGTTAACGATGTTCAGTGCAGCGGCGGCTCACCTGAATTTCCGTTTGGCGGCGAAGTCATTGCACCTGACGCAGGGAGCGGTGGCGCAACAGGTGCGGCAACTGGAAGCTGATTTAGGCGTGAAGTTGTTCCATCGTTTAGCGCGTGGTCTGGCGTTAACACCGCGTGGCGAGCAGTATTATGCGGCCATTAAACAGGCACTGAGCCTGATTGAAGAAGCAACGCTTCAGGTGATGACGGCGGATAATAATGTCACGGTGAGCGTCACACCCTCAATGGCGGCGAAGTGGCTGGTGCCCCGTATCAGCCAGTTTGAAGAGCAGTATCCGGAGATTGATTTGCACGTGGTAGCCAGCGAAACCCGTGCTGATTTCCAGTCGGACGGCGTGGATGTTGCGATCCGTTACGGATGTCCGCCGTTTGAGAAATCACTGCATGTTGAGCATCTCGCCTCGATCCATCTGCTGGCGGTGTGCAGTGAACAATACGCACATCAGCACAATATCGGCCATCCGGCTAATCCGGGGGCGGCGTATCGGGTGTATGACCCGGAAACCTTTGTGATTCACCGCCTGATTCAGGACAGTCATGGCCATTGGGATGACTGGTTTAAAGCCATGAAACTGCAACCGGCGCGTAGGGTGCTGGTGTTTAATCAGACTGCGCTGGCGATTGATGCGGCGATTAATAACCGGGGCATTGCGCTGGTGCCCGCGTTGTTAGTACGTGAACATCTGGATAAAGGTGATCTGGTGTGCCTGTGGGATTTTCCGGTGACAGACGGTAACGGTTATTACCTGGTCTACCCTCAGCGGAATAATGCGCCCGGTTCAGCGGTTATGGCTGTGCAACAATGGCTGCGTGAGGCATTATATGATACCCGTTAATTGTCACTAAAATAATTGAAAACCATGCCAACAATGACTCAGGACATCGAATCCCTACGCGACCAGCTTCGCTATCATAATCACCGTTATTACGTGCTGGATGATCCGGAAATCCCCGATGTGGAATATGATCGCATCTTCCGTCAGGTACAGGCGCTGGAAGAGCAGCATCCGGAGCTGATTACCGCTGATTCACCGACGCAACGTGTGGGTGGTGCAGCGCTGAGTGAATTTGGTGAAATTAAACATGCTATGCCGATGTTGTCGCTGAGTAATGTGTTCAGTGATGATGAGTTACAGGCGTTTGATAAGCGCATTCATGACCGTCTGAAAAGTGAGGATGAGCTGACTTATGTGGCTGAGCCTAAGCTGGACGGGCTGGCGATTAGCATCCTGTATGAAAACGGTGTGATGACACGGGCAGCGACACGTGGTGACGGCGAAACGGGTGAGGATGTTACGCATAATGTGCGCACCATTGATTCTGTGCCGCTGCGTATGTTGGGTGATGATTACCCCGCT
>CALHAO010000319.1 GCA_937931765.1 uncultured Thiotrichaceae bacterium | reverse complement strand
ACACCGGTTTATCAGTTATTTCTGACAGATAATGATTTTTGGCGGGCGGTTAATTCTTTGCAACTGGATGAAACAATGGCACTTTACGTGGCAAAGATCATAAATGACCCGCTGCCAGTGATGTTAGTAAACAACCGTCATCCGATGATTCCACATTCAACGCTCAAAGCTGGCTTTCGGCTCAATCTTCATGGGCTATCGACCGAAATGCTGCACCAACATTTGGTACAGCTAAAAAGGCAACAGGCGAAAAAACCCTAATTCATCGGTGAACAGCCAACTTAAAGTTCAACGTAATCACCGACAGTAGCAGCAAAGCAGCCACCAGATTATGCGCCGTCGCAATAGCTATAGGTAAAGCCAGCACCACATTCAAAATGCCTAAGGTGAATTGAACTCCCAGCAACAGCAACATGATTTTCGCTGTTTTATTGGCAAATGCCACTTTATTGGAAAACGCCAGCAGTAGTCCCAACAGACCCAACACAGACAAAACAACCAATGCCCCCATACGGTGTGTCATATGGATGGCTGTGCGGGCGGGACTTTCCAGAATGCCATATTCATAATCCCTGCCCTCCTCAAGATGAACCAGCAGCGAAAAGCCCTCTTTAAAATCAGCAGACGGCCACAAAGAACCGTGACAGGTCGGGTATGTCGGGCCACAGGCAATAGCCGCGTAGTTGGTACTAACCCAACCACCTAATACAATCTGAATAATAAGCAGCAACAGCGCGCCACCAGCCAAAATTCGCAGCCCTTTGAAACGGTTATAGCGACGTATTGACATGGCACCACCCTGAGGGCGTTTGATACGGTTTTTACTGCGCAACAGGATAATCCAGATGAGCGATAACGTCGTGAAACCCCCAATCAGGTGCGCCGTAACATAAACCGGACTGAGCTGCTTAGTCACCGTCCACATGCCAAATAGCGCCTGCATAATGACGACACAAAGCAATACAAAGGGCAATACAGCGCCCTGCCGTTCACGTATTTCACGGGAAAACGATGCGATCAGGAATATCGATAGAATAATGACACCTAAAATTCCCGCCACGTAACGGTGCACCATTTCTGCCCAGGCTTTAGCTGGTTCCAGCGGGCGTTCAAAACCGGTGCCTTCAGTACTTTCCGGTACCGTCAGGTGACCATAACACCCCGGCCAATCCGGACAGCCCAGGCCCGCATCAGCCAGACGTGTATAAGCACCCAGCACAATAACAACCAGTGCAAAGAACAAGGTAAAAGCCAGCAAATTGGAATAAAATTTAGACACTACAACTCTCTCTCAGCAATTCAATAGGGAGCAACATGGGGTAACTTCATGGGCATGGCGACTTCAAAGGTGTTTATCGATAGCTGCTTTGATCGACGCTTCATCAATTTCACCCAGATGTGATAGCAGAATATTGCCCTTATTATCTAACAGATAATGGCTGGGCACCACCAGATTATCAGTAAATTCCCGCATAGCAATGCCGTCCATATCCAGCGCCATCGGTAACGTGAAGCCCTCACGGGTTTGGTAATCCTTGATCACATTCGGCGGATCATAAGGCACAGAAACTGCAACAATTTGTACTTTACCTCCATATTGCTCATGAAGTGCTTCCAGGTAAGGCATTTCTTTCAGACATGGCGGACAGTTGATCGACCAAAGATTAACCCAGCTCAGCCCTTCACCCGGCAAGTCAACCTGTGTGCCATTCAATGTTGTCAGCTCAAGCGGCCTAATAGTGTCCGATTGATTGAATGCTGCGAAGCCAATACCAGCAGCAAACAGTGTAACCGAGGCAATGATGTTCCACCGTGAAAAAATAGATTGTTTAGCCACAGGCTCAGTTGCGGTCATGTCGTATCCTTTGTGACAGGTTTTCCCAGCAGGGTTATAAAACAAAACACCCGCTAAATACAAATGGTGTGTTAATTATGCTGACCAAATACACGTCAAAGGTCGCTTTCCGAAACCTGTTATTGATTGCACCCCGTGAATGCGACTAGAATGGCCCAATCTTACTTGAGACACCATTAGTACCCAGCACCATGCCCAGAGAGTTTATTATCCAACCCAATTGCTCCCTCAGCAAGAAAGACCGTCATGGTTTTTTTTGGCTGATGGGTGGTGTGATGGCCGGTATCACTCTTACACTGGCGCTGAAAGGCATGTGGCTGGTCGCACCGTTTATGGGAGCTGATTTGCTACTACTGATTTATGCATTCAGGAAAGTCGGCGAGCAGTGCCGCATCGTAGAACGCGTTATTATTGAAAATGATGAACTCATTATTCGCCACGAAGAAAAACGTGCCCCACGCAGCTGGTCATTTCCATTGCATTGGGTTAGTGTCGATTTACAAGCTAAACAGTACCCACAATCTCCGTCCCGCCTGCTCATAGGTTCGCATGGCAATTGGGTAGAATTGGCCACCTTCCTTAATGAGGAAGAACGTAGCAGCCTGGCTGATGCGATTAAAACAGCGATTATTAAGGCGCGACAACCGGCCTGGGTACATTAAGGAATGAACATGCAACTAGCGGCAACAATGAACACCACCCTTTTTAAAGCTTACTATGAGTGCTGTAAGCCTAAGGTGGTTTACCTGATTTTGTTTACGGCGCTGGTGGGCATGCTGTTATCCACACCCGGTATGATTCCGCTGGATACTGCGTTCTGGGGCCTATTGGGCATAGGTCTGGCGGCAGCAGCGGGTGCAGCTTTAAACCATGCGATTGATCAGACTATTGACCAGCGTATGGACAGAACGCGCGCCCGCCCAGTCGCTCAAGGTGTATTAAAGCCACTTAATGTGGTTATATTTGCCCTGATCATGACGGCGCTATCAGCCCTTATTTTGTTCACATTCGTCAATGCCCTAACTGCATTATTGACCATGGCTTCCATGATTGGTTATGCCATAATCTACACCGTCTTTCTGAAACACAGTACGCCACAAAATATTGTCATTGGTGGTGCCGCAGGCGCTGCTCCGCCAGTATTAGGCTGGACAGCTATCACCGGCCAGTTGCACCCCGAAGCTTTATTGCTGTTCCTGATTATTTTTGTCTGGACACCCCCCCATTTCTGGGCGCTGGCGATTAAACGTCAGAAAGATTACGCAAAAGCGGGTGTGCCAATGCTGCCGGTCACTCATGGCATCCCCTTCACTAAACTGCACATTGTGCTGTATACCATATTACTAGTCATTGTCAGCATTGTCCCCTTCCTGATCTTTATGAGCGGCACACTGTATCTCGTCGGCGCTATTGGCCTGGGTATGGGCTTCGCCTACTATGCCTGGAAGCTTTATAGTGGAGAAGGTGACGAGTACGCAATGAAGACCTTTGGTTACTCAATATTTTACCTGACCGCATTATTTGCATTTTTTCTGCTTGATCACTATCTAAGAGTGTTCATTCGCCATACTTTTATAGGATAAAACATGCAAGAGCAGCAGGAACAGCGGGATCAACAACAGGACGGAAAGAAAGTCACAGCCTGGAGTATTTTTGTGAGTGCGCTGGCTGGCCTTCTCGGTGTTCAGAAAAAAGAGAACCTGGAGCGTGATTTTCAAAGCGGGAAATTCTGGCATTTCTTTATTGCGGGCGGCATAGTGACATTATTATTCATGGTGGCCGTTTGGGGTGCTGTTCAATTACTCCTCAGCACAACAACCACCAGCTAGACAGGAGAAGACATGAGTTCAGAACACAAACAGTTATCCAAACGCCTTAAAGGCATTATCAAAAGCATGAAAAAAGTGCAAAAATCCATTCATGGCTCCGAAGCACCGGCATCCATGCATGAGCTGGACACACTGACTCAACTGGGCGAAGAATACGCCGCGACTGTGCAGCAAATCGCTCAGCTGGAATCGCAGCAAAAAATACAAAATAGCTAAAAAATAGTAAGCTGACAAATGGAAAAGCCAGCTTTAACAACGCAGTATAAACTTCTAATATTAAAACATCGCCAGATTCTGAAATAGGCCTGTTGATTTTCACAATGTTGCAGGTAAAACTGACTAAATTTGCAGCCCTCAGCGCCTTTTTTTATTTGAAATCACTATGGGCATCGGCTAGGATGCACATAACCAAATTATATGAGCTGTTTAAGACAACGTTAATCTTCACCTAGTGCCTTAAACAGAAAGAAATCCCGAACTAAATATCGTCATAATTATGAGAGGCACCTGAAGAATGAAGAGGAGTTGTATCGCTGGAGGATTGCTCGCTGCATTGCTAACACCGCTGATTGCGCATGCTGACTGGGAAGTTAACCTGACACAGGGTGTCACCGACCTAAGTAAGGAAATTTACGACCTCCATATGGCTGCATTCTGGGTCTGTGTTGTCATTGGTATTATTGTGTTTGGTGCGATGATTTATTCCATCGTTTATCACCGCAAAGACAAAGATCACAAAGCAGCCACTTTCCATGAAAGTACTACTGTCGAAATAATATGGACAGTCCTACCCGTCATTATCCTTATTTCGCTGGCCATACCAGCGGCACAAGCGCTGGTGAAAATTGAAGATTCCAGTAACGCTGATATGACTATTAAAGTCACTGGCTACCAATGGAAATGGCAATACGAATACGCAGAAGATGATATTAGCTTCTTCAGCAGCCTTGCAGCTCCCAGCCGTGAAGCCAGCAAGCGTGACTCCGGTATTGATCCGGCTACTGTAGATAATTATTTGCTGGAAGTGGACAACCCTGTTGTCATTCCTGTTGGCAAAAAAGTTCGCTTCCTGTTTACTTCAAATGACGTTATTCACGCTTGGTGGGTTCCTGATTTGGCGGTGAAGAAAGATGCGATTCCTGGTTATATTAACGACATGTGGGCCAAGGTTAACGTCGCAGGCACTTACCGTGGCCAATGCGCAGAGTTATGCGGTAAAGATCATGGATTCATGCCGATCACTGTCATCGCTAAGGAAGAAGGCGAATACAAAGAGTGGGTAGCAGAGCAAAAGGCAGCCAAAGCCGCTTTAGCAGCATCTGCTGACAAAGTGTGGGAAATGTCTGACTTGATGGCTCAGGGCAAAAAAGTATATGACACGAACTGTGCAGCTTGTCACGGCGCGACAGGTGCTGGTATTCCGGGTGTATTCCCCGCGATGACCGGCAGCCCAATCACTACAGGTGACATAGGCCCTCATATAGACATTATCCTCAACGGTAAGCCAGGCACAGCGATGCAGGCTTTCGGAGCACAGCTTAGCGATGCTGATATCGCAGCCGTAGTGACTTATGAGCGTAATGGACTCGGCAACAGTGTGGGCGATATGGCTCAACCTACTGACATTAAAGCCCTGCGCAAATAACCTAAGATAACACTGGAGAAATTACATGAACGCACAAGCAGTGGACCACGTCGATCACGACGACCACCATCATGGCCCAGCAAAGGGTTGGATGCGCTGGTTAACAACGACGAACCATAAGGATATTGGCTCTCTCTATCTGTGGTTCTCACTTATTATGTTCTTTATCGGTGGCATTATGGCACTGGTAATAAGAGCAGAATTATTTCAACCCGGCCTGCAGCTGGTAGATCCTGGTTTCTTTAACCAGATGACCACCATGCATGCGCTGGTGATGATATTCCTGGCGCTAATGCCTGCCTTCGTAGGCTTAGCGAACTGGATGATTCCAATTATGATTGGTGCGCCGGATATGGCATTGCCACGAATGAATAACTGGAGCTTCTGGATCCTGCCATTCGCCAGCATCATGCTGATCTCTACTTTATTTGTTGATGGTGGCGCACCGGCAGGTGGCTGGACAATGTATCCACCATTAGTGTTACAAACCGGTGCTGCATTCCCAATGCTGATCTTCGCGGTTCACTTGCTGGGTATTTCATCCATCATGGGCTCGATCAACATTGTTGCTACCATCATGAATATGCGTGCCCCTGGCA
>CALHAO010000318.1 GCA_937931765.1 uncultured Thiotrichaceae bacterium | reverse complement strand
AGGGTGGTGACTCATCAACATTGTATGACCCGGAACGCTACCGTTATATCAACCTGCAATTTCAGGACGATATACTGGTCGGTGCTAATACCTTGGGTATGACGCAGCATGTGGGTGTAATGCGTGGGTTGATTCAAAGCCAGGCCCGGTTGGGCAAGTGGAAGGGTAAGCTGATGAAAGATCCGTCCCGCATGATGGAAGCTTATTTGGCACATCGTGTTCCCTAAGGCTAAGATGCACTGATGAAAATTACTTTAAAGATGTACGCGCATTTGGGCGACTTATTGCCGCCTAATGCGCTTAAAAACCGCTCGGAAATCGAGGTTGATGAAGGCGTCACACTGAATGAGATCATTGATCGTTTTCAGGTGCCCCGCCCAATGGCTCACCTGGTGTTATTAAATGGTGTGTTTATTTGTGACACCGACCGTGATCAACGTGGCCAAATTAAAGCAGATGATGTGCTCGCTATCTGGCCACCCGTAGCCGGAGGCTAATCCCATGACTATCCTCAAACGCGAAATGGGATACACCCGTGTTGAGTTCATGCGCACCCTACCCTCTGCACTGCACGATTATGAGTACACGGTTGAGGGTGAGGTGATCACGATTATTGCACCAGAAGCTGCTGACAAGACGATGATCATTACACTAGGCAGTGAAGCCATACGCAAAATTGCCATGATCCGTATTCCTTATATCCATGTCGACTTTGATTTCAGTCAAGTGGACGAAGCAGTATACAAGCGCTTTCTGGCACAGTTTGATTTGTATTTTAAGAAAGGTGGCGGGTAGTAGCCGGGTAAGAAGTTCTACACAAATAGTCCCCCTGATTTTCTCACTACTAGATACCAAACACTAAAATCCATTAAACTGTCTGAACACGCCATCAGATTATGTAAACCAATGATTCCAGTAGCTGAAAACCAGTACATTGAGTTCAAACGCGAAGAAACCTCTGCACAAACATTAGCTGAAGAGGTCGTCGCTTTTGCCAATGGAGAAGGCGGTGATATTTGGCTCGGCGTTGATGATAATGCCCAGCCAGTGGGACTATCACGTAACTATGAAGAGGATGTGATGAATATCTGCCGGACGGCAGTTATCCCACCTATCAGCCCTACCTACGAAACCATAGTTGCGACAAAGTCTGAGGGCACTACGGTTAATATTGCCCGTATTAGCATTCCAAAAGGGGTTGACCGTCCCTATTATACCTCCAAGAATCGTTATTATATTAGAGTAGGCTCAACCAAACGCATCGCCTCCCGCGAGGAATTGACCCGCCTTTTTCAGGCAGCTGGATTGTTTCACTACGACATCGTAGAAGTGGGCGGCTCTCAACTTAAGCACCTTAACCAATCTGCCATTGCAGACTACTTTTCACGTTACAAAATCGACTTTCTTAATGAAACTGATGAGGAACGGGAAAGGTTAATTAGTGCCAGTGATATTGCCAGTGAAAACCTGATACCTACCGTAGGTGGTTTGCTAGTTTTCGGCATCACTCCTGAATACCACCTTCGACAGTCAGGCATTTCCTTTGCCGTTTTCGAGGGCAATCAGCTTAATTCCACACTGCGGGATAAGAAAACATTTCTTGGGCCACTACCCATGCAAATTGATAATGCCTTGTCTGCACTACAGGCTAACATTCCGGTAGCTTCAGAGATTATTGGTGCAAAACGGGTCGATCAACCCAGCTATCCTGATAAGGTACTGAGAGAGTTATTGGTCAATGCGTGTGTGCATCGGAATTATAGTATCATCGGTTCACAGATCAGGGTGTTTATGTTTGATGACCGCATCGAGTTCATTAGCCCGGGACGCTTACCTAACACAGTAAAAATTTCCAAATTAACGACAGGCACTAGTTTTTCCCGCAACCCTTTGCTGGTGAAGTTAATGGAAAACCTGAGTTATATGGACAAACTAGGGCGGGGTTTGCCAATGGTTTACCAGGAAGCACAAAAACTGGACAGGTCATTGGAGTTTATTGATGATGGTGAGGAATTCCGGGTTATTTTAGGGCTTTAGGGTTAAATATTCGTTACCACAACTCTGACTAAAAGGGAATTCAACCTTCGTTGCATATCAGGGGAAAGTTGAATTGGGTACACTAAGTGTATGCAAATACGCCACATCCTCCCAATCTCCTTCATTTTTTTCACCTACCTATTCTTCACCACTAACCTTCCCGCTAAACCCGTTTCAGAAGAACGTATCCGTTCAGAAGTCATTGCACCTTATAGCCTGGGCGAAAAAACAGAAACAAAGGGAGTATGGGAGCTATTAAATGGCGGTGGCGCTCAGGGCGGCTATGTTATTGAGAGCGAGTGGATTAAACCGCTTCCGGGTTTCTCTGGCGCAGCGATCAATCTGATCATTCTTCTTGACCTCGAAGGCGTGCTTATTGACGTCAAGATCCTCAACCATAACGAACCTATTTTTGTCTCAGGCCTGGGTCAGGCACCTTTTCGTGAATTTATCGAACAATACCGTGGCCACTCTATCAATAGTGCTATCACTGTTGGTTCCAGCTACGGCAAGAGTAATACCACTGGCGGCCTGATTTATTTCGATGGTGTCACTAAGGCCACCGCCTCGGTGCGCATCGCTCATGAAAGCATTATGGCTTCCGCACGAGAGATAGCAAAAAACTTGCTGGATGGCGTGGCGATGGTGCAGGAGAATGTATCACTCAAGGAAGATAAAGGTAGCCAATTCACTTGGGATGAACTGGTAGAACAAGGGCTGGCTAAGCATGTCTCGACGACTCACGGGGAGATTCGTGCACAGTTTGCCGATACCCAGTGGCGTTTAGATGACCCGTTTCCGGATGCATCTGATGACGATCTTTTCGTGGATCTGTGGATTGTTGATGTAACGCACCCGCATGTGGCACGCTCAGTGATGAGTGAGCGCATGTTGCGGGACTGGGAGAATTTCAATGCTATTGCCCCTGAAGACGAAACCATCCTGTTAATTGAGCAAGGCAGCCACGGTCTGGTCGATGAGGAGTTTGTGCGTAATACCACGCCCCCGCTTATTTCCGCCAACCAGGACAAGTTTCCACTGTCTATTAGTGATGCTGATCTGCTCATTGACCTGAAAAAAGGCGTACCCGATGATGGCACGGCGATGGTTCTCCGGGTTGACCGGCGGCAGGGATTCAGCCCGGTCAGAGAGTGGGATCTTGGCTTGGTAGTGACGCGGGAACGCGGCATTCTAAAACCAGAGATTGGACAGGTTGCGCTGAATTGGAAATACCAGGCTGATAAACAGTTTTTCGATATTGAGGAAGCTGTCAAACCACCCACGCCGTTTGAAGCCGCTATCTTCAGTCGCATGAACGACCTGATTATACTGGCCGGATTGCTGACGCTGATTTGTGTGGTTGTTTTGTTTAACCGACAATTCGTACGCATGAAGAGCTGGCCTTACCAACGCATTTTCTTATTAGTATTGGTGTTGGGATTTATTGGCTGGTGGGGACAGGGACAGCTGTCTATCGTAACGCCGCTGGCTACGCTGGTGTCGGCGGTCAATGGCAGACCACTGGATTTCTTGTTATACGATCCTTTTTCCTTGTTAATTTGGGTTGTGGTTATTGTTAGCTTTTTTGTGGTGGGTCGGGCGCTGTTTTGTGGCTGGCTTTGCCCTTTTGGTGCAATGCAGGAGCTGGTGACGAAGGCTGCTCAGGCGCTGTCTATTCGCCAGCTTAAGATTAATGACCGGTGGGATAACCGCCTAAAGTCGCTGAAGTATTTTGTATTGCTGGGACTTATCGGTGTGGCTTTCTTCCTGCCTAGTCAGCTAGATAAGGCGGTGGAGGTTGAGCCTTTTAAGACGGCTATCTCGGTTTTCTTTGTTCGGGAATGGTATTTTGTGGGTTATGCGCTGCTTTGCCTGTTGGCCTCTGTGGTTGTTTTTAAGGGTTACTGCCGTTATCTGTGTCCGCTGGGTGCGGTGATGGCTATTGGCGGCTTCCTGCGCATTGGGAAGTGGATTAAACGGCGGGAGGATTGCGGTTCACCTTGTCAGCTTTGCAATAATCGTTGTCAGTATCAGGCCATCAAGCGTACCGGTGAGATCACTTATTCTGAATGTTTTGGTTGCTTGGATTGCGTGGATATTTATGAGGATAAAGGGAAGTGTGTGCCGTTGATTCTTCAGGAAAAGGGGAAGTTGAAGGGGTCGATTAGTGAGCGTAATGCGGCTCGGGTTATTCAGCTTCACCCCGTAAAAGGTTAATTAGAGGCACCTGTGTTGCCCTTCGGCTCCGCACAGGGCGCGGTTTGGTATCTTTTGCCCGAGGGCTGAGCGGAGCCGAAGCCCGACTTTCAACTACAAGGAATATCAATATGAACAGAACGGTTAATTTAATGATGAGGTCTTCTTTTGTGGCGTTTGTGGCGTTTGCGGCGCTGCTGGCCTCGCCCGCGCTTGCTGAAGACTACTCGATTACGCTGCTGGGTAATGGTGACGAAGCGCTTAACATCGGCACATTGACTACTGAGGCGGCGGAACAAGGCGGGTATGGTTACAAAATCAAATGGGCAGCGGATCAGTTTGAAGATCACTTTTTGAGTATGCGGCCTTTTAAGTGTGTTCCGGGAGGTGAGAAGTTGTGGTGTCATACGCCCTACCCTTATGAGATTAAGCGACAGTTGGCTGATGATGTTACTGATCTTGAGTATGATTTGATTTTTGTTTGGAAGCCTAAGGGTGAGTATGGGATTAATCTCTGGAATGGGGTTTATTATCAGCTGGAGGCTACTGAGTTTGGTTGGAAGGGGGTTATGTCGGAGTATGATTTGGGGATTCTGGGGGTGCCGCCGGATGCGGAGGAGTTGCGGCCTATACTGGAGAAGGATCTGCATGAGGCTAGTACGGAGGATCACTTTTTGCCGTTTATTGAGATTCGGGAGGTTGAGTGATTTTTTGATGCCTGAAAGGCTCCACCATAGTGGAGGTGATAAATTAAACAGAATCTGATAAAATCAAGGCTTATTCAAACCCTAAAATAAGGTGAGGTACTTATGAAGAAACTAATGTTTTTCTTTGTTGTGAT
>CALHAO010000317.1 GCA_937931765.1 uncultured Thiotrichaceae bacterium | reverse complement strand
ATGGCTGAATCGCAAATGAGCGATTGGGCAGACGACGACGAACGAGAACGAAGACACAATGATTATTATGAAAGTGTCGATGCAATGCAGGCTCAATATCGGAGCAACAAAATAGCCAGAGTTGGCGCAACGATAAAATGCGCTTGCGGCTGCGGTGTTAGTTTTGTGAAAGCGAACTATCAAAGCCAGTTTGCAAAAAACAAAGGGGCTGGAAATTGCAAGGATCGTTTTTGGAATAACGCAAATGATAAGCGACGGAAACGAGCACAGTCCCAGAAGTATTTCAAATAATTAACAGGCGGCAGTAGTCGCTTTTTTTGTAAGCCCACTCTAAACAAAGCAATAGCAGGAGTAACAAAATGGAATTAGCAACCATCGATACAAAAAACATCCCCGATCTAAGTACGGCCGAAGAGGAGGCATTACCAATCGGCTCAGAATACTGGACACCTGAAGACTCAGGCGAAACTAAACGCGGTTTTATCCTGGGTATTGAAATGCAGCAGCATGATCGTATTGATGAAGGTACTGGCGAAGTAACCGAGGTTATTGAGTTGCCTTGTGTGGTATTTGCCGAACAGGTTGACGGCGGTTTCCGTCAATTTGCCAATGGCTCAAAGCGACTAGTTGCACGAATTGAAGACGGCATTAAAACAGGTCGGATTAAAGCGGGAGAAACACCTGTCCAGATTAAGTATCTGGGAAAGCAAAAGAACAAGACCAATCAGTTTAAATCTGATAATTGGGATGTTCGCCCATTGCACATAGCCACCTCGGCATAATGTCGGCAACTTTATCCCTCGACTCACTTAAAGCCCTTCCAGATATTGGTGGGGCGCTAGAAGGTGAGGAAGTCATTAGCCACGAAGAGGAGTGGCTAAAACAACGCTGGGGCAAATTCACAGCCTCGGAAGTTCATCGCCTTATGGGCGCACCTTCAAAAGACGAATTATCGAAGGGCGGCATAACATACGCACAGGAAAAAGCAGTTGAGGTATTAACAGAATTTAGCCCTGATTTTTTTATATCTTACGACATGCAATGGGGTGTTGATCACGAGCTGGATGCGGTTGATCGATTTTCAGCTGAGTCGGGCGTAACTGTTGAGTTTACAGGCGAAGATCAGCGCTTTATGTTGTCGGAGAACGGAAGTTGGGGCGGAACACCGGACGGTGTGATTTTTGACATGCCGGATTCTGGGCTGGAGGTCAAATGCCCGAAAAGCAGGACGCATCTGATTTACATGGATATAACAGATGCAATGTCGATGAAAGATGTTAAGCCTGATTATTACTGGCAGTGCCAATCGCTCATTGAATTACACAAAGCTGACTTCTGGTATTTCGCCAGCTATGACCCACGATTTATGAATGAACAGCATCAGATTCATATTGCGAAAATTGAGCGGGTTCAATCGGATATTGATTTTATGCTGCGGCGTATTGAGCTTGCTACTGAGCTGAAAGAGCGAATTATTTCTAATTTGGCCTGAGACTATGACTAAACAAACCCACTTTTTAAGACAAGGATTCTCCCAGATAAAACTGGGCGAAAGGCAAACACTAACATTCAATCCGCCGGTTACTAAGCCGGTAATCATAACAATCAGCCCCGCAACAGATGAGGAGCCGGTTAGAAGGTCGCAGCAGAAGCTAGCGCGGATGTGGGCCGCTGATATGGCAAAGAGCGGCAAGGGTTCACTTGATGATGCTGGCGAGTGTTACGGCTGGTTCAAAGGGCAATTTCTAACGCAATTCATTATTCAGCATGACGCGGAACTGGATAAGCGATGGCGGGAAATAAAGCTGAAAAAGGAGGGCTTTACATCAAGTACATTTGCGTTTATCTGCGACCAGACTTTAAGCACTTCCATGTTTTCTTGTGCTGAAGTTTCTGAGGCATTAAGGCAATGGCAGCATTTTATGAACAGGTACGAAATCAACTACCGTGATCCTGCTGAGCAACAAGCGGCATTACAGGTTGAGTGGTACGCAAAGGAGCTAGAGCATGGCTAAGGAAAGAATGCTGATTAAGCAAGGCGGTTACGTGGCGCTTGTCACTGAAGAATTTGATGAATCGAGCAAGCTTACGATGGACTCGATTGATGACAAGGGTGTTTGCGCCATTGGTGGCAATCATGAAGATGTGATAGCTGAATTTGAGGAGCTTATTCATTTTCATTATCACCCCGAAGATTTTGATGAGGTTTGGTAATGGCTAAACAAACACTAGACGAAAAGACAGATGATTTCATTACGGCGCTAATCGCTGATGGTCTTGATTGCGGCGCGGTTATGCACCGGAAGATAGAAAGAGCTTACCGGCTATCGATGAAAATCCAGGATAAGGACACCCGCCATGCTTGCGCTGAGACTATCGTTGATTTGGATAGTGTCGAAGTGAATTCAGTTTTCGACAAAGAAAGAGGTTGGCTTTTTACTGAAAACAACGAAGTTAGCGCGGAGCTTATCGGTGTTACAGAGGCGCACAACGCAATCATGAATTGCAGGAAGGGTATCGAGTAAACCATCCAAACAACCAGATTATCCACAGCCCCACTTCAGGGGCTTTTTCAGGAACCAATTTCGAGAATCATCATCTGCATACATCAGCCCTTTGTCAGTACGGACTATCCACACATCAGTAGCCATTACTTTCTCCTTATCGTAACCACCACATCAAACTCAGCGGCGGAGGACAGCGTTAAACCTTTTCCAATTGCAAACTGACCTACCTGCTGGCCTTTCTGAATGACACAAGATGCAGGCTTTGCAGTTTGAAGGGTGACGTATAGCGGCTTATCGTCCGGCATGGATTGCAGTGCAGTTAATAGCCTGCTGTATGCCTCCCGCCGACTATCATCAGCGGGTAGGGTGTGGTTTTGGGCTGTCATTAATCGCCCCATCCGGTCATTTTCAGCAACACCTTTTCTTCAGCGATTACATCATCAATATTGTATGCAACCACCTGCCCAGCCTTCCCTTGCTCAATCATCATCGGAATCTCAGCGCCTGATAGCCTTTCTTTGTGGTGCTTAACCCCTAGTGAGTCCGCAAGATTGGCAAAGCTAACAAAGCGCTCAGATGAATATTCCTGCGAGAAATAACGTGCATTTGTCATCGTGTCGCAAACCGGCTGCACCTTATCCTGATAATCAATTTTCGGCATCAGGAAGGGTGGTAATCGCATACCCAGCTTAATCATTCTGTTTCTGATTTTTGGAATATCAAAGCCAATCACGTTATGTCCAGCCAGATAAGTTTCCGGCCTGATAACTTCCTGCATTGCTTCCGAGAATGCGCTTAATAATTCATATTCACTGCGAACACTAAAAACAGGGTAGACAACCTCATGTGCATCATCGCCGTCAATCCAGTGAATGCATGATTCAAATCCACAGCTCGACTTGATAGCTACTGACATGATAGGTGCGCTGTCAGTAAGTGCACTTTTCTGTTTAGCCTCTTCAGCAAAAGCATTACGCCTTACCTCGATTTTGTCAGGGTCTTTTATATTTGATGGCGGCTTGAACTTAGCCACCATCACATCAATTGCCGATTGATCAGCAAAGCCTGTTTCAATATCAAAAACAATATACTTGCTCATCCTGCCACCCCGTACTCACC